>NZ_JBQFYP010000010.1:0-142574 GCF_056541545.1 Ruegeria sp. AG7 | reverse complement strand
CGCGTCTTCGCTGAACCAGACCGTTACGTCACCACGCTGGCGGAGCGCCTCGTTGTATTCGGCCCAGTTCGTCACACGGTACTTTGCCTTCGCAAACTTATCCCGCCGCGACGCATTGAATTTGAAAGGCATCACAGCATCCCGCAGTCAAATCAAAGGACCAGCTACGCATCGGAAACGATTTGTGCAACACGCTCGTTTCGAACCCAAACGCGCGCCTGCACAAAGGGCCCAAATACCCTGAGGGTAAGGCCCTAGCTGTGACGTCCAACACCGCCGCTCATGTGCGAAGCAAAGCCTTGCCATGGGTCAGTCCGTTCACCTTCTCCAGGATGGAGTCCGCGTCAATGCTATGGTGCCGATAGAGGTCGCCGATTGTCCCTGTCTGGCCAAAATGTTCGACCCCTAATGGGATGGTCTGATGTCCCTGTACGGCACCCAGCCAAGACAATGTCGCGGGGTGTCCGTCAATCACGGTAACCAGCTTGCAGTGGCGCGGCAGACCGGACATCAAAGTTTCGATGTGGGACCGAGCCGTCTGATTGCCGCGCGAACGCGCCCGTTGCGCTGCCGTCCACCCGGCGTTTAGCCGATCTGCTGAAGTCACCGCCAGCACTCCGATGTCTTTGCGTCCTTCGCCCATCACGCCAGTGGCTTTGATCGCTTCGGGTGCAACGGCCCCTTGATAAGCGATTACGACCTCGCAATTCGGGCCCGGCCTCCGCAACCAGTATGCACCATCAATGGCACCTTGACGGAACTCATCGTCCACGCGTTTGCCAGGCTGTTCAATCGGGTTTGTCGTCAAGCGCAGATAAACCGAACCGCCTGTTTCGTCACGCAGCCAGGTGCGTTCGTCCGGCTGCCCTTCGCCGTCGCGCTGAAGATAATCAAAGGCCCATTCCATGATCACGGCCAGTTCATCGGCAAAGGCTGGCTCAAAGGCCGCCAGACCGTCCTGACTCATCCCGATCAACGGTGTGCCAATGGATTGATGTGCGCCGCCTTCTGGGGCCAGCGTAATGCCCGAAGGCGTGCCGACCAGCATAAAGCGCGCATCCTGATAACAAGCATAATTGAGCGCATCGAGGCCGCGGCTGACAAAGGGGTCATACACAGTACCGATCGGGATAAGCCGCTTGCCGAACAGGGAATGCGAAAGGCCCGCAGCACCGAGAAGCAACATGAGGTTCATCTCGGCAATACCAAGCTCGATATGTTGCCCTTCAGGAGTAAATTCCCATTTGGCCGTCGAGGGGATACGGTGTTCAATAAAAGCGTCGGCTTGCTCGGATCTGGCAAACAGTTTGCGCCGGTTTACCCAGGGGCCAAGGTTTGTTGTCCCTGTGACATCAGGGGATGTCGTCAGGATACGCTCGGCCAATTGACTGTCGCCCTTCGACAAGTCATCCAAAATCTTGCCGAAAGCCATTTGGGTCGAGATTTCGCGGCTTGTGTCGATGTCAATAGATGGAACATCCAGCTTGTCATCGAAATAGCGTCGCGGACCTTTGGCAAAGAAGGAAACTTTCGACAGAAAGTCTTTCAGCGCTTCCGGGTCCTGCACTGCCGCAAGTGGCTCCCATTCCTCACCGGCAGGCACGCCCATGTGTTCTTGCCACGCGACGAACTGGCTGTTGTTCATCAGCCCACCGTGGTTGTCCTTGTGGCCCGCAATTGGCGTACCCCATCCCTTGATCGTGTAGGCCAAGAAACAAGTAGGGCGGTCATGTTCGATGGCAGCAAAGGTTTGGGCCATGGTCTCAACGCAGTTGCCGCCGAGGTTTTCCATCAATGCAGCGAGTTCGGCATCTGTGCGCCGCTCGATCAGCGCCGTCACATCCCCCTGATCCCCAAGATCGTCCATGAGGCGCTTTCGCCAAACCTCGCCGCCCATGAACGTCAGGGCCGAGTATTCCTGGTTCGAGCAGGCATCAATCCAGTCTCGCAGCCGATCGCCGCCAGGTTCTTTGAAGGCCGCACGCTGCAACACGCCGTGCTTCACGCGCACAACATCCCATCCGAAGGCATCAAAGATTTTCTCGATCCGTTCGAACAACCCTTCACGAACGATGCCATCAAGTGACTGCCGGTTGTAGTCGATAATCCACCACGTGTTGCGCAGGCCATTTTTCCAGCCTTCCTGCAATGCCTCGTATACGTTGCCTTCATCCAGTTCAGCGTCGCCTACAAGCGCCACCATTCGCCCCATCGGGGCATCTGCCCCCCAGTTTTTGGCCTTGACGTAGTCCTGAATGATCGAAGCAAACGAGGTGATCGCGACACCCAAACCTACCGAACCTGTCGCGAAGTCGACATCATCGATGTCCTTTGTCCGGCTGGGATAGCTTTGCACGCCACCAAACCCGCGAAAGTTTTCCATCTTCTCGCGGGTCTGGTTGCCCATGAGGTACTGCATCGCGTGGAAAATCGGTGACGCATGCGGTTTTACCGCAACCCGATCTTCGGGCCGTAAAGCCGAAAAGTAGAGCGCAGTCATGATCGAAACCATCGACGCAGACGACGCTTGATGACCACCGACCTTTATCCCATCAACCTTGGGCCGGATATGGTTGGCATGGTGGATCATCCAATGCGACAGCCACAGCAGACGCTGTTCAACGATTTTCAACTGGTTGGGATCATACGGCATGGTGGTCTCCGGGACTCACGCGGCACTGCGGGCAGGGTAGGGCAAAGCTTGCTCTAAATCTGCAAGGATATCTTCAACGTCTTCCAACCCGACGGAAAGTCGGATCAGGCCATCGCTGATTCCATGTTCTGCTCGTTCTTCCGCAGTATACGTCGAATGGGTCATGGATGCCGGGTGCTGGATTAGGGTTTCTGCGTCCCCCAAGGACACGGCGCGCTGGATCATGTTCAGGCGGTTCATGAACTTGATGCCACCGGACAGGCCAGACTTGATTTCAAAGGCGATCATGGCCCCCGGCTGCGACATCTGGCGTCGTGCGACATCGTGCTGGGCAAAACTCTCAAGCCCCGGGAAATACACCTCACTGACGGCAGGGTGTGCCTGAAGGTAATCGGCAACAACCTTGGCGGACGCACAGTGGCGATCCAGTCGCAGGTTCAGTGTCTTCAGCCCACGCAGGATCAGCATTGCGTTGAATGGTGCCATCACTGCGCCTGTCATGTCCTTCATGCCGACAAGCCGAATCTCAGAAATCTGCTCGGCGGTTCCGACCACAAGACCCGCGACCACATCGCCATGCCCGCCCAGATACTTGGTGGCGGAGTGCAGGACGATATCCGCGCCGTGCTCAATCGGGCGGGTCAGATAGGGGCTGGCATATGTATTGTCGACTACAACCTGCGCACCAACAGAATGCGCGATCTCTGAACTGGCGGCGATATCCACCAAGCGCATGTTTGGATTAGCCGGGGTTTCGAAATAGACGACGCGGGTTTTTTCGGAAACAGCGGCTTTCAGGTTCGCAGGGTCCGTCATGTCAACATGGGTAATAGTGACACCCCATTTTGCCAGACCGTGGCGCATGAAAGCGAATGTGCAGCCATAGAGTGTTTTGTCGACAATGACTTCGTCACCTGGCGACAACAGGGTCCAAAATACGGCGGTAATTGCGCCCATCCCGCTGGAAAGCGCGAGCCCAGCCTCGGCACCTTCCAGCACGGCAATACGCTTTTCAAGAAGGTCACAAGTAGGGTTCGATATCCGGCTATAGATATGACCTGCGCGCTCGCCGGCAAACATCTCACCGCCTGCCTCTGCGGTTTCGAAGGAGAAGGTTGAGGTCAAGTGGAGGGGCGGTGTCAGCGCACCATCATTTTCAAATGGGTTGTAGGCATGATGAATGGCGCGAGTGGCAAATCCGGTTGTGTGGGTCACGGTGGGCTCCTGATCTAAGTCGCTATCACTTTGCGCCTTTACTTTGAGCAATGGGTTGCGAATAATGCCACGTTGAGGGCCTACATTGGCATATTATGCTAAAAAATGGAGAGAAGATGGACGCCAAAGACAGGCAGATCATTCGAGCGTTGCAGCGGGACGGGCGTATGACGAACCAGGATCTTGCTGATGAGGTCAATCTGTCTCCTTCACCGTGTTTGCGGCGGGTCAAAAACCTTGAGGCCAGCGGTGTCATCAAGGGATACAGTGCCGATGTGGACGCTGCTGCATACGGGATGGCGATAACCGTCTTTGTCCGCATCCGGCTTGAGCGGCACAATGAAACAGATGTGCAGAAATTCGAAAAACGCGTTCGGATGATCGATGAAGTTCTAGAATGCCACGTGCTGACCGGCGCAATGGATTACCAGTTGCGGGTATTGGTATCGGACCTCGAAGCATACGAAGACTTTATTCGAAACCGAATTCACCCGATCGGCGGGATAGCTTCGATCGACACCAGCTTTGTTTATGGAACAGTCAAGAAAACAGCGGTGTTTCCAGCCTGAGATGGTTTGAGTTCTCGAAAGTGACCCTTAGCATTGAGTTCTAGATTGTTAGGATGCGGAAGAACCAGTTTCGAGTTTCCGTGACTGTGAGTATTACCTCGGTTAGGTAAAATTCGCCGACTGGATGCGTCTCCGTAAAAGTACCATAATCATCATTACGCGAGCTTCCTGCAAATCAAAGGTGAATTAACCCAACACTGCCCGGACGCTCCTCCTACAATTCGCATTACTTCAAAATCTCAAGGTCGGGTCACAACAAAATCCGGCACGATCGCTGCCTGTTTGATCGCTTCCTCGACATCATGCCCGGCGAAGAATCCAAAATCCGAGACAAGTGCCGAAGCCACTCCGGCATGACGCGCGCCCAGAATGTCAGTATGCAAACTGTCACCCACCATCAGAACGCGGGATTTGTTGACAGGCCCAAGTCGCTGAAAAGCAAGATCATAGATATTGCCGAATGGCTTTCCATAAAATTGCGGGGCTACACCTGTCCGGTCGGCCAAACGGTGTGCGAAAAGACCTGGTTCTTTGGAAAAGCCGTACTCGCGCGGGGCAACGATATCCGGGTTGCCCACCAATACCGGGCGGGGGCGGCTTAGCAATGCCGCCTCCAACATCGCCTGCCGGGCTTCGGTCCAGGCGGCTGACCCGATCATCAGAAAACCATCAACAGATTCGTAGGGCTGCGGGTCATCCTCCAGATAGGTTAATTTCAAACCTTCCAAGTCGCGAAGACCTGCGCTGGGTGTCGCCATCAAACCCCAATGCAGCCCACGTTGGCCATTCAGCCCGGACAGCAACGTAGCCCGACTGGTGATCACATCCTGCGGCGCGAAGTCATATCCCAGTCTGGTGTATTTCTCCAACAGCGTGGCGTGGGGAAACCCAGCGGCATTCGACACCACCAAGACACGTTTGCCGGCAGCCTTCAGTGACTTGATCCGTTCGGGCGTTTCGGGGATCGCCGTGTCGCCTATATTAAGAACCCCGAACGCATCCAGAAGAAACACGTCAAACTTATCCATAATTTCGGAAAGAGTCTCGATACGACGATAGCTCACGTCGTTCGGTTCAATATCTGGAAGGCGGTGCCGGACGGCTTCGTAAGCCTTGAAAGCCTCTTGCGCTGAGAATCCGGTCAAATGATCGCTCCTCGTACTTTTGCCGAAACCCACTCGCTGATCATGACCGCAAAAAGAATTACAATTAGGATCAGGCTCACTTGCGGCCACGCCAGAACGTTAAGCGAGGCCGAAAGCTGCAACCCGATGCCACCGGCGCCAACCAGCCCAAGCACTGTGGACTCGCGAATGTTGATATCCCAACGAAAGACTGCAATTCCGGCAAATGCTGGCAGGATTTGCGGAACGATCCCATACGCCATGACTTGCCACCGCGAAGCACCGGTGGCTGTGATCGCCTCGACCTGACCGTGATCAATCTCTTCAATCGCTTCGTAAAGAAGTTTAGCGCAGAACCCGATTGAACGGATGGCGATTGCTATGACACCTGCGAACACGCCCGGTCCAATGATAGCGATCAATAGCAGCGCCCAGATCAGCGAGTTGATTGAGCGGGTCGAGACAATGACCAACAAGGCAATGGGGCGGATGAACAACGCCGACGGAGTAGTGTTGCGGGCCGCCAAAAAGGCAACCGGCACAGCCAAGCACAGAGCGATGATCGTGCCCAGAGTAGCAATGTTCAGGGTATCCCAGATCGGGCGACCCAACTTGGTGATATAGTCCCATTTGGGCGGCGTTGCTCGGGTCCATATATCGTTGGCGATACGGGGCGCGTCCCAGACAAAAAACCAGGTTGTCGATTCTGAAATGAGCTGCCAACAGTAGACAAAAATCGCTACGCCCAGAAGCCAGCCAAACCAGCGAACCAGGCTTTGGCCCGTCGTCCGCCTGCGCCAGATTTGTGTATCGTCGCGTTCAAGAACCGGCATTACTGAACCCTCGCGCGGATAATCCCCGAAAGGTATTCAAGGGCCATGACGATCCCGATGATAAGGATCAGAATGGCGGCTGCCGTGTCATATTCATATCGATCAAACGCAGTGTTCAGTGTCGCGCCAATGCCGCCTGCCCCCACCAGCCCGAGAATAGCGCTTTCCCGGAAATTGATATCGATCCGGTACATGGAAAGACCCACAAGCCTAGGCATGATCTGAGGCTGAACCCCGTAGTTGATCCATTGCAGCCATCTTGCACCAGAGGCCTGGATCGCCTCTGCCTGAACTTTGTCCATCGCCTCGATATCTTCAGCCAAGAGCTTGGAAAGAAATCCAATTGTCGCGAAGGACAGCGTCAGAAATCCTGCCAGCGGGCCAAATCCGAAAATGGCCACAAGCAAAATAGCAACGATAATCTCCTGCAGTGCCCGGCTTAACGCGACAATGCCGCGGCAAATTATGTAGATTGGCAACGGGGCGATATTACGTGCAGCCCCCAATCCAATCGGGATCGAAATCAGGATACCAACAACCGACGCGGCCACGGTCATCACAATGCTTTCCAGAAGGCCGGCCCAGATATCTGACCACCGTGAAATGAAATCGGGGCTGGTAAAGGCAAGGACGAACGCCCATCCCCTGTCCAGTCCCTCATAGACCCTTCCCCAATCAACATCGATGGTCATGAAAGCCGCGATCAGGTAAGCGAAAAACCCAAGTATCAATGCCCTGCGCAGCAACGTGTTTTTGATAAAGGCCGGTTTGCGCCAACCTTTTCCCAGCATGTCGTCAAGTTCTCGATGGCTCATTCTGCGGCCTCGACATCTTCATCCTCATCCACTTTTTCGATGGTCGCTTCCCAATCTTCCTCGCCGTAAATCTCGGTCAGCTTTTCCGGGGTGAGCCCTGTTGGGAGACCATCAAAAACGATTTCGCCAAAGCGGAGGCCTACGACACGGGGAACAAACATCTGGGCTAGTGCCACGTCATGGATGTTGATAATGGCCGCCAGCCCACGCTCCTGACACAGCTCGGTGATCAGCCGCATGATCTGACGACTGGTTTTCGGATCCAGCGACGCGGTCGGTTCATCGACCAGCAACAACTTTGGGTTCTGGATCAGGGCGCGGCAGATACCGACCCTTTGGCGTTGTCCACCCGACAACTCGTCCGCGCGTTTGTCAGCCATATGCAACAGTCCCACGCGGTCCAGAAGGCGGAAAGCCTCGTCCACATCGGACTGCGGATACCGCCGCAGAAAGCTGCGCCAGAAACCGACATACCCCAACCGACCGGACAATACGTTTTCCATCACGGTGAGGCGTTCGACTAGGGCATATTCCTGAAAGATCATACCCATTTCGCGGCGTGCTTTCCGCAACGCACCCGAGCCGAGTTTGGTCAGGTCCATGTCGTCCAGAAGAACACCGCCGCTTGTGGGCTCAACCAAACGGTTTATGCAGCGGATCATGGTCGATTTACCCGCGCCGGAGGGTCCGATCAGTGCAAGCACCTGCCCTTTGGGAACTTCAAGATCGACGGCCTTCAGTGCCTGATCTCCGGTCTTGTAGGTTTTTGTTAGCTTTTGAAGACGCAGCATAAATTGCCCCCGATTAGGGTGATTAGCGGGCCTATTCAGGCCCGCCGGATTGACCAAGGCTTATTGGCAGGCATAGGAGACGCCGTTTGCCGCGTCAATTTTCCGAATGACGTCCCAAAAGTCCTTGTAGTTCATATCGATAAACTGGGCCTCGTTGGACTTGGAGAACTCTGCCTGTAACGCGGTTCCTTCCCAATCAAACGTGAAGAAGGCCTCTTTAATCTTGTCCTGAAGCTCGGGCGGAAGGTTGTAAACAGTGCCGAAACCAGTAGTCGGGAAGGTTTGAGACTTGTAGATCGACACAACTTGATCAGCACTGATAACATCTCGTGCGATCATACGCTGCATCACAGAATTGGCGACAGCACCTGCAGGATAATCCTTGTTGGCCACACCGAGAACAGTATTGTCGTGCTTGCCTGAGAAGACTGGTTCAAAATCACGATCTGCAAGCATGTCATACTCACCCTTCAGGATAGCAGATGGCGCTTTGAAACCCGAATTCGACGTGGGTGACGAGAAAGCAAGCTTACCGCCCTTGATGTCTTCTACCGACTCCACACCTGATCCAGGAAATGTGATCAATTCCATCTCGTAGCCGAAATGTCCATCTTCCGACGCCATAATTGTAAATGGGCGGAAACCGGCACAATTCACTGCCAAAGGGTTAGATCCAGTGTTGAAACCCGAAATATGCAAACGTCCAGAGCGCATAGCCTCAATTTGCGCCGCGTTCGATTGAACTGGAAATATCTGGGCATTTTTGCCAGTTACACTTTCAAGATGGTCAATGAACTCAACCCAAGCATCCCGGTAGACCGCCGGATCCTCAACCGGTGTATATGCAAAAATCAAGGTGTCAGGATCAATCCACTCGTTGGGATCTGTGGGGATATCCGCAATCAAATCCCCATCCACGTCGCAAAATCGCTCGTCCAGATCACCCCTCGGGCAATCTTGCGCCGAAGCTGTCCCGGAAAGCGACATGAGCGCAATTGCCGATGCCCCAACCAATAATCTGATGTCTATCTTCATGTTTTCCTCCCAGTCATGCGCGGTCTTTTTGCAGTCCGCTGTTCGTCATTCGTTTCAGTGTTTACGGGGCGACGAGAACATCAACCTCGGCACCGTTGATCGCGTTAAGCAACTCTCCTGTTGGTTTCGTGTCGGAAACTATGGAATCTAGGCTGGTCAGGTCTCCGACCTGAGACAGGCCTTTACGGCCAAATTTTCCTGAATCGATTAAAAGATGTCGATTTGCTGCGCGCGTCAGCATCATTCTTTTGACAGCCGCAAAACCGCGCACGGTTTCTGAAGGGCCTTCAACCGAAAAACCCGACGAGCCGATCATGCATCTGTCGACATTGAACCGAGACAGGAATTCCAGCGTTTCGGTTCCGATCGTCGCAGATTCGGTTGCCAGATATTCTCCTGGACAAAGCAGAACCTCGGCAGCCCCATGGCCGAGGGTCATTGCCACCGGGATTGAATTCGTAATCACTGTGCAAGGAGTGCCGAGATAGGCCAATGCACGGGCCATTTCGATTGTAGTCGAACCGGAATCGATCATGACCGTTTCACCATCACGAACCAGTCTCGCCGCGCTGATACCTATGCGTTCGCGCTCCTCAATCCGCGCGTTGGCTCGCTCGTCCAGACCTGGATAATGCCCTTGTGCCGGGGCAGATGCCCCTCCGTGCGCGCGTGCGATCAGGCCGTCATTCGACAGAGCGTCGAAATCCCTGCGCACCGTCTCGTTAGAGACGTTGAAACGCTGGGCCAACTCATTGATGCGAACGTGCGGGCGAAGCTTCAACTCCAGCAGTATTTGCTGGCGCCGGTCGGATTTCTTTACCCTACCCCGACCCTTTTCAATCGTTTTGGCACGTATTTTCGTTTTGGACATCCAACAACCCAATCAGGTTTCAAGCCCCACCTTTGTGGGATTTCGGGCATAATGCAATAATTTTTGTTGCATAACCCTCAGTAGGTTGTGACAATTCGGAAGAGTCTAAAGCGCAAGGCAAGAATGTGTGAATTGAACAGTTTCAAAGTGAAAACCCAAGGACCACCATTAACGGCTGAAGGTTATTCTGGGTGCGCTTTTGATACCGTGTCATTGAGGGCAGCATGAGCGACGGCAACATAACAGACCAGATTGCAGCACTTCCGATGCGCTGGGACAGGGATGGAAAGCTGCGTGTTCTGATGGTGACTTCGCGCGATACAGGACGGTGGGTCATCCCAAAAGGTTGGTTGATGGAAGGAAAGAAACCCTGGCATGCCGCCGAAATTGAAGCACTGGAAGAAGCAGGTGCAGTCGGGGCAATCTCGAAACAGCCAGTTGGTCATTTTTTCTATGACAAACGCTTTGAGGGCGCGAATAGCGTTCGTTGCCGCGTAACCCTCTATCCCATGGTCGTTGAAAAACTGAAACGGCGTTGGAAAGAACGGGACGAACGGACACGTCACTGGTTTTCACCAGGGAAAGCGGCAAAGCTGGTGGAAGAAAGAGATCTCTCAAGTATTCTGAAAAATCTGACGGGCAATCAGAACGCCCAGTCTGTCATTAACAATCTTCGAAAAGCTGGATGAGAAAGCGCCTGACAAAACAAAAAATACTGGGCGCAAAATAACCAAAGGGAGGAATGATGATGAAAAAACTTACATCCACGGCCGTCGGGTCGCTGATTGCAATAGCCGCGTCTGTGTCGGCAGCGCAGGCAGACAAGCTGACACTCTATTGCTCCGCGCAGGAAGACTGGTGCCAACTCATGGCGCGTAGCTTCGAAGATGCGACGGGCATCGACGTCAACATGACGCGTAAGTCGTCAGGTGAAACTTTTGCTCAAATCCGTGCCGAAAGCTCAAACCCGAAAGGAGACGTGTGGTGGGGCGGCACGGGTGACCCGCATTTGCAGGCCGCTGAAGAGGGCCTGACAATGGAATACATGTCGCCAATGCGCGACCAGCTTCATGATTGGGCGATTTCCCAGGCCGAGAGTGCCGGAAACAGAACGATAGGTATCTATTCCGGCGCACTTGGGTATGGCTATAACGCAGACCTGCTGGCGGCCAACAACCTGCCTGAACCCGCCTGTTGGAAAGACCTGCTAAAGCCTGAATACAAGGGCCACGTTCAGATGGCCAACCCGAACTCGTCTGGTACGGCCTATACGACGCTGGCCTCGATGGTGCAGATCTTTGGCGAGGATGAAGGTTTTGAGTTCATGAAAGGCCTGCATTCGAATATCAACCAGTATACCAAATCCGGATCGGCACCAATCAAAGCAGCTGGTCGTGGCGAGAACACGATTGGCATCGTCTTCATGCATGATGCGGTAAAGCAGGCCGTATCGGGTTTCCCGATCAAGGTCGTCGCGCCGTGCGAGGGTACGGGATACGAAATTGGCTCGATGTCCATAATTGAAGGCGCCCGCAACGAGGAAGAGGCTAAGAAGTTCTATGACTGGGCACTGTCGCCCGAGGCGCAGAACCTTGCTCTTCAGGTCAGCGCGTTTCAGGTGCCATCGAACAAGAGCGCGGAAACATCGGAAAGCGCGCCTGACATGAGCCAGATCAAGCTGATTGACTATGACTTCAAAAAGTATGGTTCCTCAGACGAACGGAAACGTCTGTTGCAGAAATGGGACGAAGAGGTTTCGGTTCTGCCGCAGTAAATGACTGACCAGACTTCAAAAAAGACCCGCCCGGTTCTGATCTTTTGGGTCATCGCCGGGTGGGTCGGGTTTTGCCTGCTGCCGTGGTATATGGTCGACGGCGGCCTGTGGTCATTCGAATGGCTTTTTGACGGCTACCCGTTTGACGAAGATTATGCCCCCGCTGCATTCCTGATCGCACAGGGTGAGAAGCTTTGGCTTGCCCCGCTGTTGATCGCCCTGACCTTACCCCTTCTGGTGTTGAAACGAGCGAAATCTGACCCGCTCTATGCCCGTGTTCTGATCCTTTCCGGTGCACTCGGCTTCGGCTGGTTGATTGCACAGGGCTTTGGGATTGGCATCAGGGGTTTCAATTTCAATTGGTTGGCAGCCTATTTTGGTGAACTTGGCGATCGCCAGTTCGGCATGGGCTATGGTGCAATGATTTGCGCATCAAGCTTTCTGTTCCTGTTGACCCAAGGCATTGCGGCAAGAGGTGCCATCAACGGTGACGTCTTTGTTGTCAGTGCGATTGGCGGTGTGATTACTATCGTCACCGTCTTTGTCTTTTTTCCGATCGCCAAGATGCTGTTCGCTGCTTTCGTCACTGAAGATGGCGCATATTCGATTGCTGTCTTCTTCTCAAAGTTCTTTGATGGCCGGCTTTGGGGGTTGGGGTGTTTTTATGGTGCCAGGTGCGGCGCGGCATGGAACTCGCTGTTTCTTGCCATCCTGGTTGGCTTCGTCACGACTGCCCTGGGTTTGTGCTTTGCACTGGTCGTGACCCGCTCGGGTTTCCGCTACAAGCGCATGCTGCGGGCTTTGACTGTTCTTCCGATCATCACCCCGCCATTTGTGATTGGGCTCGCGCTGATCCTGCTTTTTGGCCTGTCAGGCTCAGTCACACGGTTCGTCGCCGATCTGTTCGGCACGCAGCCAACGCGCTGGCTGTACGGAATGCCAGGCATATTCATCGCACAGGCCCTTGCGTTCACACCCATTGCATTCCTCGTTCTAATCGGCGTGGTGGAAGGCGTCTCGCCATCTATGGAGGAAGCGGCACAGACTCTCCGCGCCAGCAGGTGGCAAACGTTCAGGACAGTGTCCCTGCCCCTGATGCGCCCCGGACTTGCCAATGCATTTCTTTTGGGCTTCATCGAAAGTATGGCCGACTTCGGAAACCCACTTGTTCTGGGTGGGAATTTCGACGTTCTATCGACCGAGATTTTCTTTGCCATCGTAGGGGCGCAATACGACCAAGGACGTGCCGCCGTTCTGGCCATGGTATTGCTGTTTTTCACCCTTTCGGCCTTTTACGCACAGCGTGTTTGGCTGGGTAAGAAAAGCTATACAACCGTGACAGGCAAAGGCGACGCAGGCGTGCACCCTTTGATGCCGACAGGCCTTTCTGTTCCCGTGCTGGTATTCGCCCTAGGCTGGGCGGTGTTCACGATCATTGTCTATGCAATGATCATCTACGGCAGTGTGGTCGAGCTTTGGGGTGTCAATAACTCCCTGACCTTCAAGCACTACGTCACTGCATTCTCTGTTCGATTTGAAGAAGAGGGCATTCGTTGGACCGGCGCCGCGTGGGACAGCTTCTGGACCACCATAACCATTGCGGCAATTGCTGCACCTCTGACGGCGGCGGTTGGGCTGGTAACGGCTTACCTGTTGACCCGGCAGAGCTTTGCAGGAAAGAACGCTTTCGAGTTTGGAACCATGCTGTCCTTTGCTATCCCCGGTACGGTGATTGGTGTCAGCTATATTCTTGCCTTCAACGTTCCGCCGATCGAAATAACCGGCACAGGCGTTATACTTGTTATCAGCTTCATATTCCGCAACATGCCGGTTGGGGTCCGTGCGGGCATCGCCAGCATGTCGCAACTTGACCGCAGTCTCGATGAATCCTCGCTGACCCTTGGTGCAAACTCGTGGCAGACGTTCCGTCGTATCATTTTACCGCTGTTACGCCCCGCGATACTGGCCGCACTTGTTTACAGTTTTGTCCGTGCGATGACGGCGATCTCGGCTGTGATCTTTCTGGTCAGTGCCGAATACGACATGGCAACCAGCTATATTATCGGGCGGGTCGAGAATAACGACTATGGTCTAGCCATTGCGTATTCGACGACGCTTATCTTCGTGATGCTGGCAGTTGTTGCGTTGATGCAGCTGATCGTTGGTCGCACTCAGATCGGGCGTCGAATGACGCAGTCACGCACCAATGTTTAGGAGATTTTGACATGAGCCTGCAATCCAAGGCCGCGCCGGTACGGTTCGAGAACGTGTCGAAAGTGTTCGGCAAAAACGTTGTGGCTGTTGATAACATTAACCTTCATGTCGAAGCGGGAAAACTGGTCACGCTGCTTGGTCCGTCAGGCTGTGGGAAAACAACGACGTTGCGCATGATCGCCGGGTTAGAAATGGCAAGCTCTGGCAAGATTATGATTGGCGACCGGGACGTCACCAAACTGCCCGCAACAGATCGCGACGTATCAATGGTGTTTCAATCATACGCGCTGTTTCCCCACATGAGCGTGCTGGAGAACGTGATGTACGGCCTCACATTCTCGGGCTTTGCCAAGGATGAGGCTCGCAGCCGCGCCTTGCATGGCTTGCAATTGGTAGGGCTCAAGGGGTTCGACAATCGCCTTCCCTCCGAACTCTCGGGTGGTCAGCAACAACGTGTCGCCGTCGCGCGAGCGCTGGTTCTTGAACCACAGGTTCTGCTGTTTGACGAGCCGCTATCCAACCTTGATGCCAAGCTGCGACGCCAGGTGCGCGAGGATATCCGGGCCATTCAGCAAGACCTTGGATTGACGGTTGTCTATGTCACCCACGATCAGGAAGAGGCCCTGGCCGTCTCGGACGAGATTGTTGTGATGCGGAACGCCGCGATCGCTCAGATGGGTACACCTCGCGAGCTTTATGATGCCCCGAATGACCGGTTTGTTGCCGATTTCATAGGCGAGGCAAACCTGCTCAACTGTCAAATCATTGCAACTGACGGAGATATTGCAACGATCGAGATCGAAGGATACCGTCACACTCTGCCGCGTCGGGGTTTGACCAATGGGGCCGCGACCATCGCTGTACGACCCTCGCGCCTTGTGATTGGTTCTGATGACGGCATCGCCGCTACAGTGGCCAAGGCAACCTATGTTGGCGTGCGGATGGAATACACGCTGACCGGCGCATTTGGTCAGGTTTTTGCGGTCCACGATGATGTTGATGCACCGCTTGCACCGGGTACCGAAATCAGGATGGGGTTTGCGGGCAAAGGACCGGTACTTCTGCCTGACTAGATGCCGAATTTACTGATCATCACTCACCCCGAGGTCGTTATTGATCCGGATACCCCCATTACGGAATGGGGTCTGAGCACGACAGGTCGCTGGCGCGCCGCATCCTTTGCTGCCAGTGAAGCTATGGCCAATGTCAGCCATATCTGGGCCAGCAGCGAACGAAAGGCTCGCGACACTGGTGAGATTCTGGCTGCGCCCTTGGGGTTGCCCTTATATTTCCACCCGGATCTTGGCGAGAATGATCGGAGTGCCACAGGTTTCCTGCCACGGGAAAAGTTCGAGGCGGCCGCCGACGCATTCTTTGCCCAGCCGGACATTAGCTTTCGCGGTTGGGAAACTGCGGCCGATGCTCAGAGGCGCATTCGTCGTGCAGTGTCGGAGATCATTCGTGCCCATGGAGCCGGAGACCTCGCAATCGTTACACATGGCGCGGTCGGTACATTGTTGTGGTGTGAACTTTCTGGAAATCCGATTAACCGCCAGTACGATCAACCGTCACAAGGCCATTATTGGCAGGCAAGCCTGACAAATCTACGACCTTATTCCACTTGGTTATCAATGGCCTAGACGTTAAGCACCCCAAGCGTTCTCTGCGATTTCCAGCAAGCTTTCAAATACATCTGGCGTTCCGACGATCACACGCCCACCGTCGCGGATCATCGCGTCGGCGTCTTGATCTTCGACAACACCACCCGCTTCCGTAACCAACAATTGCCCAGCCAGACAATCCCAAGCGTTCATGTGTTCTTCCACATAACCCAGAAGTCGCCCGGCTGCGACATAGGCCAATGACAATGCACCACTGGCGTTTCTGTGAAACATGGAACCGCGCTCGATCAGCGCTGCGACCACCGGCACGACGTGGCGAGTTTCGATCCGGTTCGAATACCCCACAGAAACCGTCCCGTCCTGAAGAGCAACCCCAGAGGCCACGTGTATCGGTGAACCGTTCAGTGTCGCGCCCTCTCCACGTGTTGCCACAAAGGTTTCGTCCATATTCGGATCCCGGATCACACCGACCGCAGTGCGCCCTTCGGTGACACCGGCCAGAACAATCGTCCATACCGGTATGCCATTGACGAAATTCGTAGTTCCATCAATTGGATCAATCACCCAGTCAAACCCGCTCTCACCGGTGGCAGCGCCGTGTTCTTCGCCAAATATCCCGTCTTGCGGCCAGGCATCCATGATCTTTTGGCGAATGAAGGTTTCGACGTTTTTGTCCGCCTCACTCACCCAATCCTGAGCACCTTTTTGATCGACGACCAGATTACTCCTGTCCAAGAAGTATTTCTCTGCAATCACCCCAGCTTCTTCACAGACCGCGATGGCAAAATCTCTGCGTTCCGAAAGACGATTCATGGCCTGTCCTTTTGTGTTTGTGTATCTAGGGCCAACATTGCGGTCCAAGCGGAAGGCTTGCAATGACTGAGTTGCAGCACCGTTCAATTCAATTCATGCCGCTTCGAGGTTGCCGAGCAATATGGACGTCATATCGGCGGTTATCACCCCGTCTATGGCAACAACATCCATTCCAGTCTGATAATCAACGTTGCTTTTTGTAATTCCCGACAAGTCCGCATCTGAATCCAAAATGACCCATTGAGGTTCATGCGCAGTGGTTTGCCCAACGGCCACCTGCAAGATCGCCAGTGCATCCAGGGCATTGATGGTTCCATCTTGATTGATATCCGCCGCGATCAAGTTCTCCGCATCGGCAGGTCCCCATGTCGGATCGAGGCCAACCGAAATGCGTAACACTTGCAAGGCATCCAGGGCGTCGATCTCTTTGCTCGCCGTTGAATAATGTTTGACGACGTCCAGTCTTCCGGGGAAAGTGCCATCCGGAAGGTCCAAATCAAATTGCCCCTGATCGTCAGCCGTGACAGATACCGTGCCACCACCGTCAGGAGTGAACTTGATCTCTGCATCCGACAATCCGGGATTTGCAGATTGGCTGTCCACAGTGATTGGCCCAAGCACGCCATCCGAACTGTCGGGCGTCAAACCGCCGAAATCACCAAAATCAACCGGAATGTGATCGGGGCCTTCAAACCCGGCCCCGAAAATATCGGTACTGGTCAGCGATCCACCCGAAGCAGACTGAACCTGCACCACCTCGCCCCGATACTCTATCCGCGCCCCTTGAGTGGTGCTGGTAAAGGTCAGTTGCTGAGGGGACCGCAACAGCAAATAGTCGAACATGTCCAGACGGTCCACACCCGGTTGAAAATCCGTGATCGTGGTCAGACCGCTGCCCGACTGCATCACGAAAATGTCGGCCCCTGCCCCACCTGACATAGTCGTAGCACCTGTTCCGGCTATCAGTATGTCATCGCCATCTCCGCCAATCAGGGTGGTATCCAGAATACTGCCGCTCAGCATGTCGTCTGAGGTCGTCCCCGACACTGTTCCAAACCCTTTGTCCACGATCCCCAGATCATCGACAGGAACCGAAATTACAGTGACTCCAGCGTCTTGTTGCGACGTAACCAGAATCTGCAACTCATTGCCGACATGTGCAATGTTCAGCGATTCAACATTCTGCAATCCACTAGTCAAAGTGTCGGCGAAACTGTCCAGATAGACCAGCTGGCCTTCCGGAGTCAGCGTGAACAATGTAAGCCCATCGTCGCCGCCACCCGCCACGACGAATACGCGCCCGTTGATGTCCACGACCTCAAGGTCCTGCACTGATTCAAAGCGGGTCGTGAGCGAATCCAGAATATGGTCTGTGGTGCTCAGGCTGCCGTCAGCGTTCAATTGAAGCACACTGAGCGAGTTGCTGCCTGCACCCGCCACGATTACCCAGGGCTTGCCGTAGGCCTCGATCGTTTCGATGGCTGTCGGAGTCGAGATTCCAAGGGTTCCGAGGGCTGAACTGTTGTCAATCTCGGTCAACTGACCGGAAATGCTGTCGACCCGAAAAGTTGAGACTGTATTGCTGACCGCATTGGCGCCGATACCGTCACACGTTCAGAGCGGAACGACGAAGAGGTGTTCGTTGTGGAAATTCGCACGAGCAACACCATGCTCGACGGAAGTGGTGTCGCGGTGGAAATCATACCCGGCATGATCGCAGAGGTTGACATTTTGTCAGGTAGAAAACCCGTATTGGAGTATCTGCTGGAACCTATCGTGAAGATTAAAGATCAAGCTTTGCGTGAGTAAGTGAGAAGACTAAAATATCTTTTTTCAGATGCTTACAGTATTTTGCATCAACATCTCCTGACGCGGAGGGGAACAAAAGAAACTCAGGTTTACACTCTGGCCACCAGAGCGTCACTATTTCCAGTCGACATCCCCCAGGAAGATATACCCGGCACCGTAAATCGTTTTGATCAGGCGCGGATTCTTTGGATCTTCACCAAGTTTCGTACGCAACCTGGAGATTCTGACATCCATAGCACGATCAAAACTGTCGCCGGCCGCACCGCCCAAGGACTCCTGCATCTGCCCCCTGCTGATCAGCCGCTTGGGGCTTTCCAGAAACAGACGCAAAACCTCGCCTTCAGCATGGCTGAAAGGTGTTTCAGTCCCTGACCCGTCTTCCAGAACATACCGATCAAAATGCGCAATCCAGCCGTTGAATTCCGCCCTATCCGATTGTGAAGTCCTACCGCGCGGCGCGCGCAATCTGGCCCGGACCCGGGCGACGACCTCTGTCGGGTCAAACGGCTTGGTAATATAGTCATCCGCGCCAAGCTCCAGTCCTGTCACACGGTCCTGAACCTGTGCCCGGCCGGAAATAATGATCACTGCTGCACCCTGTTCCAGCGCCAAGCGATGAACTAGCGCCAGCCCGTCGGTATCTGGTAAAGACAGGTCCACAAGGCAAACATCAGGGGTTACTCGATTAAGGGCTGCTTCAAACTCTCTGGCACGGGAAAAACTCTGCGTCCGGAAACCGGCATCCTCCAGTGCATCCGTCAGAATGCGCCGTATCTCGGGTTCGTCGTCGAGAATGGTCACCAGTGGTTGCGACATCAGGCGGCCTCGGTTTGGATCAGAGCAGACAATTGAGCCTGTGAGAACGGTTTACGCAAAACAGGTGCCAGGGCAAGCGCCCGTTGATGCAGCGGATCTGAATTTGGCAGAGATGTCATAAGGATAAGCGGCAACCCCGGTTTCAACTGTTCAAGGATGTCCAAGCCTGTACCGTGTCCTTCCAGACGGATATCCGACAAGACCAGCGAAATGTCCTTCACACTCGATATCAAGGCCAGTGCTTCATCAACTGAATTTGCTTCAATGACAGTAAAGCCCAAATCCACCAGCATGTCCCTAAACTGCCCGCGCAGGTCTTCGCTGTCTTCAACCAACAGTACCAATCCACCCTGAGCCGGAGGAGCGGGCCGAAAAGGCAAACGCATGACAACTGAGGCCCCAGATGGTGTATTTCTTAGATTCAGATCGCCACCGGCAAGCTTGACCGTATCATAAACCATCGGCAGCCCCAGTCCTGACCCGTCGCTCCCTTTTGTTGTGAAAAACGGGTTCAGTGCCTTTTCTAGCGCCTCGGGAGAAAACCCCGGCCCGGTGTCGGAAACCGTGACTTCGATCCAGATCTCACCTATGGCATGTGCACTGATTGTGATTTGACCCGTGCTCCCGCAGGCATCCCGGGCATTCAGGACCAAATTCAAAAGCGCATCCTGAACCATACCCGGATCAAGCATCAATGTTTGTTTTGGCAAGGTGTTTACGACGGACAGGCCCACACCGCGAGGCAGTGAGGGTGTCGCCAGAATCCTCAGGTCTTCCAACAATCCCCCGATGTCCGTTGCCTGCGGTTGCGGCGTTCGGTTTCCAGTCATGTCGGCGATCCGGTTCAGCAGCTGCCCGCCCCGGCGCGCGGTTTGTTGAGTTGCGGCCACAAGTTCCTGCGCGCCATCCGGCAAATCCATCTTGTCGAGGCGGGACTGCATCCCCAGGATGATGGTGAGCAGATTGGAAAAGTCATGGGCAAGCCCGCTGGTCATCTGGGCTGCCATCGCCCGGCGGCGGGTTTGCTGTAATGCAACGCGTGCCTGTGTCTCTTCGGTGATGTCCACCGACATCACGTACACACCCCCTGCCCCATCCGGCGTAAACGAAACCCGGATGCGTCGGGAATCCTGATCTTCGGTGAACTCGAAAACCGACGGCTCTCCGCTATAGGCCTTAAACAAATGGGCCTGAACCCGTTCAAAGGCGGTCGCACCCAGCGCTTCAGAAATGTGAAGCCCCAGAATATCGGACGGACGCCCAGGCATGACGGCGCTCAGGCGACGGTTCGAGTAATCGTATCGGCCGTCGCTGTCCAAATGCGCAATATGAGCCGGCATCATCTCGGTCACCATACGAGTACGGGCTTCGATTTCGGTCAATTCCCGCTTGGCCTCTTCCAGTGCCGCGATCGTGGCCGCAAGTTTGCGATTGGTTGCGGACAGTTCTTCCGCGTGGCTCAGCAACTGTTCCGACAGTTCCTCTGACCGCGCGCGCAACAGGTTTTCCGCCCGCCGCGTTCCGGTGATATCGGTGTAGACCGCGACCCACCCGCCTTGTGGCAGCGGTGCGCCTTCAATTGAAACAACCTGCCCATTGGGACGCACGCGCTCCATGTAGTGAGGCTCAAACGCCAAGGCTTGCTGGACGCGCAGATTGACCATTTCCTCGACACTTTCATCGTCGCCATACTCACCGCGGCTGGCAAGAAAGTGGATCGTATCCCGAAACAAAGCACCCCTTTGAACAAGCTCGTCCGGCAAACCGAACATTTCCTGGAAACGGCGATTGCTGAGCACCAGTTGCAATTTGCTGTCATAAATGGAAAGCGCCTGACCGATCAGGTTCAGCCCGGCGGTCGTCATCGCCTTGATACGCTTTTCCGTTATGTCCAAGTTCGTCGTCTCCTCGGCTCATGCCTAGCATCTGAAACCATGCACGGGTAGTGGAATTGAGGGGAGGCGTTTCGGACCCTGTCTTCGTTCAATTGCTTTTTGCAATCCGGGAGTGCACAAAGCAAAATACTTCGACACACCCGCCCGTGACCGAGCATCCGGTACAGGCAGAATAGATGAACGTTGACAACAAACCGCGTTCTAAGATGTGTATCTGGGACAGGATTTTGCGCCTTCAGATGTGATCGAGTGCAAGGACAATGTGTGGTCCATATTTTTCATCCGGTGGCGCAACATCTGTCGGCCTAACCGTGCGAGATCTGTTGCAAAATCCGGATTCTCCGCGACATTCTCAAATTCGCCCTTACCTTGATGGTCGAACAGGATCGGGGGCAGGTCGGCAGCGAACTCGACCAGGGTGAACCGTTCATCCCGCAATATTCCCAAACACGAGTCGCTGTTACCGGTCCCCAATTCTTGCTGCCATAACGTCGGGTTTTCAGGTTCTGAGAAATCAAGTTCGCTGAAAGAATAGTCGCGCCAATCGTCTGGGATATTACCCCGCAACAATGGCAGCAAGGACCGTCCATCCATAGCGTTCGGAACAGCCTGTCCAATCCAGTCCAATATGGTTGGTGTGACATCCACAGACTCGGTTGGAACGGTGATCTTGCTTCCCGCCATAGCTTCATTCCCGGGCAAACGGATCATCAGCGGTGTGTGATACGCCGCATCGTAGACCGTCATCTTGCCCCAGCTGTGTCGATCCCCCAGCATTTCACCATGATCGGCGGTGATAACCAGCAGTGTATCGTCGTATTGCCCGCTGTCCTTCAGGTACCGGACAACACGACCGATGTGGTAATCAACCTCTGTTGCCAGGCCAAGATATATAGCACGCAAAGTGCGATTGTTTTCGTCCGTAGGTTCAACGTCATCAAAACCGTGAACGAATTTTTTCGCGCTATAGGTATCCAGCTTTGGTCCGAAGAACGGATGCAGCGCTTTTTCTGCTGCTGCGCTCGGCAAGCAGTGCGGCAGAGGGATGTCCGCCGGGTCATACATGTCATTGTAGGGGGCCGGTGCGACCAACGGCGGATGCGGGCGGATATAGGTCAAATGGGCGAACCAACCCTTTCCACGATGAGGCGCGATTCCGTCCAGAAAGGCATCGGTCAGAAAGGCTGTATCGCTGTCTTCTGCCCGATACAGCGCGGGATCATTCAGCCGCGGGTGTCCACCATCGGGCGAAACGGGCTTGTAGACGTCCCAGTACTTTTCGAATTGATACCCCTTTTTCATCAGATGGGCTTGCCATGGATATGATTCTTCAAGGCGCATTTCGACAACTTCAACGAACCCGGTCATCGACTGTTCGTAAGACTTGAGGTCAGGGTCATTGGGATCATGGACGCGCGGATCGGCGGAGGTATCTGTGTACCCAAACAACATTGGCAAGTAACCAGCTTTGCGCATTTCCGTGGCAATGTTCGGGGTATCGTGTCGCAACGGCGTTCCGTTTCTAACCGACCGATGATTCATCGCATATTGGCCGGTCAGAATCGATGCACGCGAGGGACCGCAGGGATTGGTGACCGAGAAATGGCGGGTAAAGGTCACGGCCTCATCCATAAAAGCCCGCAAATTCGGAAGGTTCACATGGTCTGCCAAGGCCCCGGACAGGCAATCCGCTCTGAGTTGATCGATGATGACAAACAAGACGTTCTTGGTCTGATGCATACCGACTTCTCCGATTCCGCGCCGTAATAAACAACGCGGAATGTGTATTGCTTCCCGCCATAGCGCAACCGATTTGTCGGTCGGACAAAGGCGTATTATCCCGACAAAGTTGCTGTGCGATAACTTCTGGTAAGCACCTGTTCAGCATAGCTCCAATGCGACGGTCGGCGTGACGTCAAGGCCATCCGGCGCGGCAAAAAGATGTTCAATTGCACAAAGCCATTGCGGTCATTGAATGTTTCACTTCACATGACCTCATGACGCAGCCTTCGATAATCTCAGAACACGATTCCAGCGGTACTCGTGTACGCATATCCGGAGAGCTGCTCACGCAATCGCTGCAAACCGTTGAACAAGGTTTTGCCTCTGTCCGCCCAACCGGAGACAGGCTTGTTCTCGATCTGTCCGAGGTCGAAGCCCTGGATACCGGCGGTGCCTGGCTGATCGCGGACCTTGGCAAACGCTTCACGTCGCAAGGTGCAACACTTGAATTTCAAGGGGTGAAACCGGCACATGCCACTCTGATAGATACTGTAACCCGCAGCATACCCGACGAACCCGGTGAACTTGATAAACCGCGAAGTCTGTTGGATTTGATCGCACAAATGGGTCACATCACCGTAGGTGCCTGGCGGGATACGCTTTCCATCCTCGAATTTCTGGGTCTGACACTGCATCGGCTGTTTCGTACCATTGTTATGCCATGGCGACTGCGCAAGGCAGCGCTGGTCACACACATGGAAGAGACCGGGTTCAAAGCACTGCCAATCGTGGCCCTTATGGGATTTCTGATCGGTGTCGTACTGGCCTTTCAGGGCGCAACCCAGCTGAAGCAATTTGGAGCTGAGATATTCGTGGTCGAACTGATCTCGATCTCGGTTCTGCGTGAATTGGGCATATTGTTGACGGCAATTATTGTTGCCGGGCGCTCGGGTTCTGCATTCACCGCATCTATCGGTTCGATGAAAGTGCAGGAAGAAATCGACGCAATGCGAACGCTGGGTCTGGACCCGATCGAAGTTCTGGTCATTCCCCGCGTTTTGGCCTTGTTGATCATGCTGCCCATACTGGGTTTTGTCGCCGATATCGCGGGTCTGTTTGGTGGCGCATTGATGAGCTGGATCGACCTGGGTGTAAGCCCCGGCATGTTTCTTACTCGCTTGAAGGAAAACACCGACGTCTGGCAATTGGCGGTCGGTCTTATCAAAGCTCCGTTCTTTGCGCTCGTCATCGGCGTAATTGCCTGCTGGCAGGCAATGCAGGTCAAAGGGTCCGCCCAAAGTGTCGGTCAACGTACGACAGCATCAGTTGTTCAATCCATTTTCATGGTGATCGCAATCGACGCTTTGTTTTCGATCTTCTTCTCAGAGATCGGAATATGACATGACCGGGGATACACCACAGCCATCAGTCGCCACAACTAAAGACCGTGAGGCTGTCATTCGTGTAAGCGGGCTCCGAACTCAGTTCGGTACCCAGGTGGTACACGAAAACCTGAATCTTGATGTCTGGAAGGGAGAAGTTCTGGGAATCGTTGGTGGGTCGGGCACCGGTAAATCCGTATTACTCAGAACTATCGTAGGGCTGAACAAACCCGCCGCCGGAGAAATCGAGGTGCTGGGCGTCGATGTTCTGAATGGCCCAGAGGATGACCGCCGCAGGATCGAACGCCGCTGGGGTGTTGCCTTTCAGGACGGGGCACTGTTTTCGTCTCTGACCGTGCTGCAAAACGTGATGGCTCCGTTGCGAGAACACACAGGTCTCAGCGAAAAACTGATGGAGTCTCTGGGTGCATTGAAGATCAGCCTTGTGGGTCTGCCACAGCTGAGTTGCGGCAAGTTTCCGTCAGAACTGTCGGGTGGCATGCGCAAGCGCGCTGCGCTGGCTCGGGCGCTGGCCCTTGACCCCGAGATCGTTTTTCTGGACGAACCAACCGCAGGATTGGACCCGATCGGCGCAGCCGCGTATGATGAACTGATCGGTGAGTTACAGCAGGCACTTGGGTTGACCGTTTTCATGGTCACCCATGATCTGGACAGTCTTTACGCGATCTGCGACCGCGTTGCAGTGCTTGCAGAAAAGCGCGTACTGGTTGAAGGTCCGATTGAGGACATGACCAAGGTCGACCATCCTTGGGTACAGGAATACTTCACAGGCCCCCGCGCCCGCGCGGCGCAACAGAAGGGGCAAAACAGGTAAAGGCAATGGAAACCCGGGCGAACTATATCCTGATCGGCGCGTTTACCCTTGCGGGGTTGCTGGGCGCATTCGGCTTTTTCCTGTGGCTCGCCAAGTTTGAGATCACGCGCCAATACGCTTATTACGATGTACTGTTTGACAATGTCGCAGGTCTGTCGGCAGCCAGCGGCGTGAACTTCAACGGCCTGCCGGTCGGGCAGGTCGTTTCCTTGCAACTGGATGATAATGATCCGTCAAAGGTTCGGGTGCGGATCGAAGTGGACGCAGACATTCCGATAACCAATGATACAATCGCACAGCTTCAGTCACTTGGTGTGACTGGTGTTGGTTATGTCGAACTGACAGGGGGGTCCGCTAACGCCGAACGATTGCCACAAAAGAGCATTATCAAGAGCAAACGAAGCACAATTCAATCCCTGTTCGAAGGCGCGCCAAAAGTTCTGGATGAAGCCGTGACGCTTTTGGAGAACCTGAACAAAGTCGTCGATGATAAAAACCGGGAAGCTGTGAGCGGTATTCTGGACAATCTTGCTTCGGCCACAGGTAAACTGGACAATACACTGACAAGTTTTGAATCCGTGGCAAATGACATCGGCAGCGCTGCGCAGGATATTGGCGCGTTTTCAAAGCGGCTGGACCCACTGATCGAAACTGCTCAAACAACGCTCGAAACCGGTACGGAAACATTGGAAGCCGTCAAAACGGCTTCCGGGTCCGCCAAGACCGCGCTGGACGAAGCTAAAACAACCCTTCAGACGGCTGACCGCATTTTGCAGCAGGACGTGAAGCCTTTCATCGAGCGAGGCTCGCAACTGGCTGAACGGTTGACCGTTTTGTCTGATGAAGGCAGCGTTACCCTTGGAATTGTGAACGAAACCGTTCTGAACGCCAATACGGCGCTTGGCTCGATTACTACGGCGATGGAGTCCGCCAAGGGGGCACTGGCTTCGGCAGAATCCGCTTTTGACTCTGCAAATCGTGTCATGGAGGAAGACGTGGCACCTGTTGCGGAAGATGTCCGGAAGGCGGCCAATCAGGTGACCGAAACCGTCGCGGGCATAACGGAAAAGATCGATCAGATCTCGGACGACGTCCTGAGCGCGTCAAATTCCGCGTCCGAATTGCTGGGAACCATCGACGAAATCGTGCAGAGCAACCGCCGACAAGTGTCAGACTTCCTGCGTGTCGGGTTGCCTCAGTTTGTTCGTTTTATCGAAGAATCCCAGCGTCTTGTTATCAGTTTGGATCGCCTCGTAGACAAAGTTGAACGCGATCCGGCACGTTTCCTTCTGGGCACCCAAGCATCGGAGTTCCGTCAATGATCAAGCCTGCACTTGCAATGTTGATGGTCGTGTTGTTTGGCGGCTGCGCTGGTCTGGGCACGTTGAAACAAGCGGCGAAACCGAATGACTTGTATCTGCTGACCCCTAAAAGCACTTTTTCCTCAGCACTGCCCAGGATTGAAAAGCAGATCGTCGTTCAGGAACCGACGGCAACTGCCGCAGTGAACACGGATCAGATTGCCATTCAACCTACTGCGTTGCAGGTTCAATATTTGCCCCGCGCCCGCTGGGTGGATCGCGCGCCCTTGATCGTTCAAACCCTATTGGTCGAAAGCTTTGAGAACTCGGGCAAAGTCGCAGCTGTTGGACGCTCAACCGTTGGTCTGCGAGCCGATTACGTAATTGCCCCGGACCTTAGAGAGTTTCAGGGGGTCGTGATCTCAGACACCGAGAATGGAACCAAAATTCGCGTCGAAGTTCGTATTAACATCAAGGTGATCGACGAATACGAAGACAAGATCATTGCGTCCAGCTCGTTCCAGGAAAACGTCGTGGCGGCAAGCGATCAGACACCCGATCTGATCAACGCGTTTGATCTGGCTTTGGGGCGCGCGATGCGAGATTCTGTAGAATGGAGCATTCGCAAGATCAATACCCACGTGGCAAACAACCCGCGATCCATTCCCAGATAACGAAAGCCGCATAAGACGGCGGAAAAAGCGGGCAATTACAGACGCGCTTTCACATGACCAAACATTGCTCTACCCAATGTGGTTTTCAGAATTGTGCGGCCGAAGCTCGGTTCCAATCATCTGCAAATTCTTCGGGAATGTCGTCCTTTAACAAGGCGCCGTCCTCCAGATAGGTATAAAGTTCGGCATAGCTGCGCTCATGCTCGTCCGCAGTGCGGCGCAAGATATCACGGGGATGTAACTCGGATGCTTTTTCCTTGCCCATGGCGCCCAAAAGCTCGCGGAAACTTTCCAGCGTGGCATCGTGATAGCGATGAACACGCCGACGTTTCTGAGGCACATTCACGGCGCGCCCGCGGATGGGATCTTGTGTAGCCACCCCTGATGGACAACGGTTTGTGTTGCAATGCAATGCCTGGATGCAACCAACCGCAAACATCATCGCGCGCGCCGAGTTGCACATGTCTGCACCAAGCGCCAACTTCTCGACCATGTCATAACCGGTCGCCACTTTGCCGGAGCAGATGATCCGAATCTTGTCACGCACTCCGACACCGCGCAAACAGTTGCTGACAAAGATCAAGGCTTCGTTCAGGGGCATACCCAACCGGTTGGTAAATTCCACCGGGGCTGCGCCTGTGCCCCCTTCTGCCCCGTCAATCGTGATGAAATCCGGCAAGATACCCGTTTCAAGCATTGCTTTGCAGATCGCCATGAACTCGGACGGCCTGCCGATGCACAGTTTGAAACCGACAGGTTTGCCACCTGACATTTCCCGCAGGTGCTGGACAAAATGCATCAAACCCGTGGGCCCATCGAATGTGCTGTGGGTGGGCGGAGAAATCACATCCTGATGTTCTGGCACACCGCGTATCTCGGCAATCTCAGCATCAACTTTGGCAGCAGGCAGAACACCGCCGTGGGCGGGCTTTGCACCTTGTGACAGCTTGATCTCAATAGCCTTGACCACGTCCTTTCTTGCCTTTTCGGCAAACTTGTCCTTGTCAAATCCACCAGCCGGGGTCCGGCACCCGAAATAACCCGTCCCGATCTGCCAGATGATGTCTCCGCCTTCAGCCAGGTGATGCGGTGACAGACCGCCCTCTCCGGTGTTATGCGCGAACCCCCCATCCTTGGCTCCTCCGTTCAGCGCGCGGATGGCGTTGGCGCTGAGCGCGCCAAAGCTCATGGCAGACACATTAAGACGCGAGGCGCTATATGGTTGCGTACATTGTGGACCGCCCAGCAATATGCGTTCTTCACTTTTGTCTACATGTTTGGGGGCAAGTGAGTGGTTGGCGCGATGATACCCGGTTTCGGTAATGTCGTATTGCGTGCCGAACGCCTGTGTGTCCACCTGCCCCTTGGCCCGAGAATAAACCAGCCCTCGGACAATTCTGTTGAAAGGCCGTCCACTTTCGTTGGTTTCCACGAAGTACTGGCGAATTTCCGGACTTACAAATTCCAACATGTACCGGAAATGGCCAAGAACCGGATAGTTGTTCAGGACGTTGTGCCTGGTCGTCAAAACATCATAAAGACCGATGATCGCGTACGGCACCAAAATGATCAGAAGCCAATGGGCAGGCGACCAGAAGAACCCAAGGATCAGAACCACTGGCAGACAGACACAGCTTAGAAAAAAGAAAATTCTGCGTACAATCATGTTCCAAACTCCTTGTGTTTTTATCGGGCTGATGAGCCATGCTGTCAGAACTCAACGTGAAACAGATTGAAATTTTATTTCAAGTGTCAGCGGTAAAATGTCTGCTGAGGGACGCAAATGTGAAATCATGTTACGAACGGACCAACTGTTGAACCCAGTGCAACCAGCGGATAAATCACGCGAACCGGACGACAAAGGGCCGATCCTTGGCAAACACACACTCCCACCTCTGGCGTGAACGAAAAAGCGTGATGTTTCTGTCCGTCTTCGTCGGTGGGGCGCTTGGGTCGTTGATGCGTGAGGCGTTTGCACTAGAAATCCCCGGCCTCAGCTTTCTAACTTCGACTTTCGGCATCAACGTGACCGCCTGTTTTGTTCTGGGCTGGCTGTATTCCGTGCGCCATAAGGTGCACGCGCATGTTCTGCATCTTGGCGCCGTCGGATTTTGCGGCGGATTGTCGACCTTCTCATCTTTTGTTGCTGATCTTGAACGTATGGCCGAAGGCGGCCTATGGGTAACGTCCCTGGCAATCGGGCTGGAAGTTTCATTTGGCCTTGCGGCCGCGCTGATTGGCGAAAGCCTTGGTCGTCATTTTCACTCTGAAAAGTCGCCGTCATGAGCGAATTGTATCTTCATTCCATGTTCGCGTTGGGTGGGGGTCTGGGGGCCGTGATGCGCCATTGGCTGGCGCTGAAAATTCGGCACGACTTGCCACTAGCAACCTTGCTCGTAAATGTATTGGGCAGCTTGTTGCTGGGGATCTGGGTGGGGTATTTGGGAGGTCCTGTAGACATAGCCGAGGACCAAAAACGCCTTGTTTTCGGGTTTTGCGGCGGTTTTACAACCTTTTCCAGCTTTGCCTACCAATCGCTCGAGCTTCACCGCGAACGCACATTGTTTTTGGCAGCAGGCAATATTCTGTTCAGCCTTGCTCTGTGCTGGTTCGCTTTCTGGCTTGGCCTGCTGTTAACGCGCTGAAGCTTACCAAGCCGGGCAATAAACTCGAACACTGATTTGCTTTTCTTTCCGACCAACGTTGGGTCCCAAGCCACGCCAACGCTTTGACAAATAAAGAGTTTGAAAAGACTTATTGCATTAAGCTGAACTGCATCGAGTGTTCTGGTGTGTGAGCAATGGCCTGTGTCCTTGACCCGGACATGGGCCATTTCTTAATCGGATCAGACCCCATAACGGGCAAGAAACATATCCACGGCTTGTGTCGCCACTTCGGTGATTTCTTCTTTGCTGAACGAATTCTGAATTCCAAATGCGGCCCGGGTCCAGATTCTTACCTTGCAAAGCTCGGAGAACTGCTCAGCCGCGATATAAACATCTTCAATCGCCAACTCACCTTTGGCCACGGCTTTTTCAAGATATTCCGCCATTTGACGCTGGCCATTTTGCGGCCCCGCTTCATAAAATGCGCGGCCAAGTTCCGGAAACCGGTCCCGTTCGGCAACACAAATCCGAAAAACTTGCTGCGCGAAATCTGAAACCAGAAACGCCGTCAATTGCGTGGCCGCGATCATCAGCACTTCGCGGGCGGGTTTGGTCTCGTCAATCATCGCGATGATCCGTTCAGCCATCAGACAGCATTCCGTTTGCGCAACTTCCATGAACAAAAGACGCTTGTCCGGGAAATAGCTGTACAAGGTTGCTTTTGACACCCCAGCCGCGCGTGCAATATCATCCACGCTTGCGCCCTCGAATCCATCCGCCATGAAAACCTCTCGGGCCCCGCGCAAAACCTGATCGAACTTTCGGCCTGTGCGCAGGATGGTGGCGGTCTGGGTCATGTCATCTCCTTGAGCAATACCTGACACAGTTTATAAACCGTTCGGTTCAGGTACAAGGATTCTCGTATTTCGCTAATATCTGGCAATGCTCTAATTGTGCCGCAGGTCTCTTGCGACGGTTTCAAACCGTGTTAGGACTTGGCCCATGGCCGATATCTTTTTGCGTACACTTCCCTTTTTTGCGATCATCGGCCTTGGCTTTTGGGCTGGGCGCACACGGTTCTTTACGGCCGAAGCAACCGCATATCTGACCAAGTTCGTATTCTTCTTCGCACTATCGGCAATGCTTTTTCGATTTGCGGCGACCCTGCCCTTTGCAGAGATTTTTAACGCAAGACTGATCTTCGGTTACCTCATAGGCACCGCCGCTGTTTATGGCATAGCCACTTGCGTAGCGTGGATTCGCAGCCTTGATGTGCCGACTTCGGCGGTTGAAGCACAGTGCGCTGCCATTGGAAACGTTGGCTTTCTTGGCCTGCCAATGCTCGCGGTGCTGTTCACCGAAGCAGCTATTGGCCCGGTCATGCTGGTTCTGACCGTAGATCTGGTTGTATTCTCGTCTCTGATCGTGATCCTGATCAACGGTGGGCGTGACGGAAGGCTGACGCCAGCCACTTTCAAACTGATTGGAATGGGTCTGCTCAAGAACCCGATGATTGTCTCGATCTCTGCCGGGCTCGTCTGGTCATCCCTGCAAATCCCGGTTCCCGATCCGCTGAACAGCTTTCTGACCATTCTCGGTGGTGCCGCTACCCCCGGAGCGCTTTTTGCAATCGGCGCGTCCCTGGCTGGCAAATCCGCAGAAAGAATTCAGATCGCAGCCTGGTTGAGTTTCTGCAAGCTGGTGCTCCACCCGCTTTTCGTGGCAATAGCCCTGATCTGGCTGATCCCGGTCGAAACATTCCCGGCAAGCGTTGCAATTGCGGCGTCCGCTCTGCCCGTAGCAGGAAATGTCTATATGTTGGCCGCGCATTACGGCATTGCCCCACAGCGCGCCTCGGCTGCTATTTTGCTGTCGACGCTCGTCAGCATTGTCACAATACCGCTTGTTATTGCGACTCTAGGAACTCCCTGACTTTCACCTTTTTAAAAATACTCACTCCAAAGGCACTCGGACTTTACGCCGGGTCCGTGGATCGTTAGCCATGTTGCGACTCTAGAATAAGGACGATGCCTGATGGAAACCCTTTCGGAAAATGCCTGTTTCGGCGGAGTGCAAGGCGTGTATCGCCATGCTTCGTCGGCATGCCAATGCGACATGACCTTTGGCCTTTTTCTTCCGACCGAGGCGAAAGATGGCCCGGTTCCGATATTGTGGTATCTGTCTGGTCTGACCTGCACTCATGAAAACGCGATGACAAAAGCCGGCGCACAGGCGTGGGCTGCGGAACTGGGCATTGCAGTGGTGTTTCCCGACACTTCGCCACGCGGTGAAGGTGTTGTGGATCACGACGACTACGATTTGGGCCAGGGCGCTGGGTTCTACGTGAACGCCACGCAGGAGCCTTGGGCGCCGCATTTCAGGATGTGGGATTACATTTCCGACGAACTGCCCGCCTTGCTGTTCGAGAACTTTGCCATCGATAGCGAACGTCAGGCCATTACCGGTCATTCCATGGGCGGGCATGGTGCATTGACACTGGCCATGAACCTTCCGGGACGGTACCGCTCGGTTTCGGCCTTTGCGCCCATCTCGAACCCGACGGGTGCAGACTGGGGGCGCAAACAGCTTGGCGCGTATCTGGGGGATGATAAATCCCTTTGGGCCAAACACGATGCTTCCCTGTTGATGAAAGAAACCGGTTTCGACGGTCCCGTCCTGATCGATACGGGCAGCAATGATCAGTTCATGGACCTGCTGCGCCCCGAAACGCTTGCCCAAGCCATCGCTGAGCGTCGCCAGCAAGCAACCTTCCGCCTCCAGCCAGGGTATGACCATTCGTACTTCTTCGTATCCACCTTCATGGAAGACCACATCGTTTTTCACGCCGAAGCGCTGTACGGAGACTGAGGTATGAGCAAATACGACTATGATCTGGTCATCATCGGATCCGGGCCTTCGGGGCGTTCCGCTGCCATTCAGGCTGGCAAGCTCAAGCGACGGGTTCTGGTGATCGACCGCAAAGACCGTTTTGGCGGAGTATCCGTTCACACCGGAACTATCCCATCCAAGACATTGCGTGAAACGGTTCTGAATCTGTCGGGCTGGCGCGAGCGCAGCTTTTATGGCCGTTCCTATCGGGTCAAGGACCAGATCCGCGCCGAAGATCTCAAAGCCCGCCTGCACATGACCCTTGATCACGAGGTCGACGTGCTGGAACATCAATTCAACCGGAACCATGTCGATACGTTGAACGGTCTGGCAAGGTTCATTGGACCGCACGAAGTGGAAGTCGCCACTGATGCTGGCGAGACTACCCGAATAACAGCCGCCAAGTTTTTGATTGCGACAGGAACCAAGACTTATCGCCCCGATTACGTTCCGTTCAACGGCAAGACAGTGGTCGATGGCGACGAATTTCTGGAAATGGCAGAAATTCCGCGTTCACTGGTTGTTATCGGTGCCGGGGTCATTGGCGTCGAATACGCCACGATGTTCTCGGCGCTGGACGTTCGGGTTACGCTGATCGAGCCGCGGGATACGTTTCTGGATTTCATCGATAGCCGCTTGATCCATGATTTCACCCATCAAATCCGCGAAAACGGTGTTGATCTGCGGTTGGGATCGGCTGTCGAAAAGATTGAAGATGCGGGCGAGCACGTCGAAGTGACCCTAGAAAACGGGCGCCACGTGCGGGCGGAAATGCTGCTGTTTGCCGCCGGGCGCATGGGCGCAACATCGAAACTCAATCTGGATTCTGTCGGACTTGAAACCGATCACCGCAACCGGATCAAGGTAGACCGCAAGACATATCAGACCGCTGTTCCGCATATCTATGCGACCGGTGATGTGATCGGCCACCCTTCGCTGGCTTCTACTTCACTGCAGCAAGGGCGCGTGGCTGCCTGCCATGCGCTTGAGACACCTACACTGCCGGAAAGCCCATGGTACCCCTATGGCATCTACTCTGTTCCCGAAATTTCCACCTGCGGCATGTCAGAGGAAGAACTTCAGGAGCGCGGCATACCCTATGAGGTCGGCGTTGCCCGATTCCGCGAGACCTCACGCGGGCATATCATGGGTTTGGAACACGGCATGCTGAAGATGCTGTTTTCGCTGAAGACCCGCCGTGTCTTGGGCGTGCAGATTGTGGGCGAAGGTGCGACCGAACTGATCCACATTGCTCAGGCGGTGCTGAACCTGAAGGGCACTGTCGATTACTTCGTTCAAAACACGTTCAACTATCCAACTCTGGCCGAGGCTTACAAGATCGCCGGGCTGGATGCTTTCAACCGGATGCCGATCCCGGAGGAATTCAAGGTGCGGAAGAAACCTGCAGAACCGGAGAAAAAAGAGGCCAAAAAGGCGTGACAACGCTCTATGTCGATGGCGATGCCTGCCCTGTAAAGGCCGAGGCCGAACGGGTTGCTACGCGACACAAGGTGCCTATGGCACTGGTGTCGAATGGCGGTCTTCGACCGTCAGCAAACCCGCTTGTACAGGTCATCGTGGTCTCGGAAGGTGCTGATGAAGCGGACAAATGGATTGCAGAACGCTGTGGCGCAGGGGATGTAGTTGTTACCTCCGATATCCCTCTGGCCGCGAAATGCGTCGCAGCGGGTGCCCAAGTTTTGCGCCCGAACGGCGAAGCTTTTACGGCAGCGAACATAGGCCAGCAATTGGCAATGCGTGATTTGATGGCTGACCTGCGGGCCGCCAATCCGCTGGGGGCCGGAGGCGGCGGCCGACCATTCAGCAAAGCAGATCGTTCAAGGTTTCTGGATGCGTTAGAGCGGGAACTTCGCGCAGCGACCCGAGGATAAGTGCAATCATCTGCAAGCTAAAATGCGAGCCTGCAACCAGAAACGCCCGTTTACAAGCCCGCTGAAAGAACGCAGGCTGCGAAAGACTTCTGATCAGGCTATTCGCAAACGGAGACCGAATTATGAAAGTACAGGGTGCTCATTACCGGTCAATTTGGTGGGACAAATCGGCAGGTGAGGTTCGGATTATCGACCAGCGATGGCTGCCCCATGACTTTCGGGTGGTTACCCTGAAAACGCTGGGTGAATTTGCGACAGCGATCCGCGACATGTGGGTCAGGGGTGCGCCACTGATTGGTGCAACAGCCGCGTTTGGAATTGCCGAACAGATGTCCCGTGACAGCTCTGACGCTTCGTTCGACGCCGCATATGACGTATTGCACGCGACCCGGCCAACGGCTATCAACCTGCGATGGGCTTTAGACAGATGCCGCGACGCGCTGATGCCACTTGCCCCAAGTGATCGCGCTGAACGGGCCTGGGCACTGGCACAGGAAGTTGCAGACGAAGATGTCGAGATCAATGCATCGATAGGTCGCCATGGGCTGCAACTGATCAAAGATATTGCAGCCCGAAAGCTTGCAGGTGAACCGGTGCGGCTATTGACGCATTGCAACGCCGGATGGCTGGCAACGGTGGATTGGGGAACGGCGACAAGCCCAATGTATCATGCGCATGACGCGGGCATTCCGCTTCATGTCTGGGTGGATGAGACCCGACCGCGTAATCAGGGGGCGCTGACATCCTGGGAGCTTGGTGAACACAGCATTCCCCATCGTTACATCGTGGACAATGCAGGCGGTCACCTGATGCAACACGGTTTGGTTGACGCGGTCATCACCGGTACAGACCGGACCACGGCACAAGGCGATGTCTGCAATAAAATCGGTACCTACCTGAAAGCCTTGGCGGCGCGGGACAACGGGGTTCCGTTTTACGTCGCCCTGCCCTCACCTACGATTGACTGGACGGTTCGGGATGGAGTGTCGGAAATACCGATCGAAGAACGCGATACGAAAGAAGTGACCCATGTCATGGGTGTGGTTGGACAAGGGGGTATTGCCGACGTTCGCGTCACCCCGAACGGGACGGAAGGTGGCAATCCTGCCTTTGATGTCACACCAAACCGGCTGGTGACGGGGCTTATTACCGAGCGTGGCGTCTGTGCCGCCTCTGCCGAAGGCCTTGCCGGTTTGTTTCCGGACCGAGCCGGCTAGATTTACACCCCACGCGGCATGACCGCTGGCACGCTCACATAGTTCGAGAGCGAAACGTCACCTCAGGCAGGGACTGCCAGACGGTTCTCTCGGATCGGTAGATGAACGATGGCGCTGAAAGCCCCTATTGCCACACCGATCCACCAGACAAGGGCATAGTCACCATATTGGTCATACATACGTCCCCCCAGCCAGACGCCCAGGAAACTGCCAACCTGATGGCTGAAGAAGATTATGCCATAGAGTGTTCCCATGTAACGCAGACCATAGAGGTGCGCGACAAGACCCGACGTAAGCGGAACGGTGGCCAGCCAAAGTGACCCCATCACCAGCGAGAATGTAATAACGGACAACGGCGTTATCGGGAAAATGATGAACAACGCCGCAGCAAGCGTCCGACCGGCATAGACCGAGGCCAGCAAATATTTCTTGGGAAAATGATTGCCAGCCCAGCCCGCCAAAAGGGTCCCGGCGATATTGGCCAAACCAATCAGTGAAATCGATACCGCGCCAAGTGAGGACGTGGATGTGATGCCGATGGAATGCAGCACGCTGCCGGGTTGGATCGGGCCGCACATTTCGGTCACGAATGCGGGGAAGTGAGCCGTGATAAATCCCAGCTGGTAACCGCAGCTGAAAAATCCAATAAATATCAAAGCGTAAGAGGGGTCTCGGAACGCCTTGCCCAGAATTTCGCCCATGCTTTCTTGCAACGCTGCCTTTGAACCTAGCTGAGGCGCCCGCATGAAGGGCAAGGTCAATACAAGCGCTAGAATCGCAGCCGCAAACACGACGAAGACCTGTTGCCAGGGCAGGAATGACAGCAACCACTCAGCTGCCGGCGCGCCCAAAACCTGTCCGAAACTGCCCGCCGCTGTAACGACGGCCAGCGACATGGACCGATTTTCATCAGAGGACGCACGACCGACCACAGCCAAAACCACGCCGAACCCGGTTCCGGCAATGCCAAACCCCACCAGCCACGCATAAACCTGATGCCCAAGCGGTGTGACGGACCAGGCCGACAGAACCAGACCGGCAGCATAGGTCAAGGCACCGAGGACAATGGCCTTTCGGTCTCCTACTTTCTCAGCGATAGCTGCAAAGATCGGTTGACCGATGCCCCAAGCCAGATTCTGGATGGCGATCGCCAATGAGAAATCCGTGCGCAGCCAGCCAAATTCGCTGGCAATCGGAATCTGAAACACGCCGAAAGACGCGCGCACGGCAAAACTGACCGTTATGATGATGCATCCAACGATCAGGATCGGGTTCAACATGCGGGTGGATTGCGGCATAGCGACCTCGGGTAGTTTGGTCCGACGGACCGTACTGCATTTACGGATCGCGTCAATTCAACAGATTTGCGGTCACGAATAAGCAATTTTGATACGTCAGGGAAATGGCATCTTTTCAACGCGCTGGGTCACGGGTAAGGCTCTGGGTCATGACGGATCTGATTTCGCTTTACGAAGCCCGCGTTGCGGATGGAACTCTGACGCGCGACGACGCTCAAGAAGCCGTTTTGCCCCAGTTTGATCGCATCCGCGCGGCACTGGCCGAGCCGGTAAAACGAGGGTTTTTCCGCAAGGCTCCGCCAACGCCCAAAGGCCTGTACCTATGGGGCGGCGTCGGACGTGGTAAATCGATGCTGATGGACATGTTCGTCGACACGCTGGGTGAAGTCCCCGCACGGCGCGTTCACTTTCATGCCTTCATGCAGGAAATCCATGCCGGAATGCACAAGGCCCGAAAAGAGAACGTCGAAGATGCTCTGGCACCTGTGGCGAGAGAGGTTGTGAAATCCGTCCGCCTGCTGGCCTTCGACGAGATGCAGATCACTGACATTACGGATGCGATGATCGTTGGCCGCTTGTTTGACCTGCTGCACGAGGGTGGCGTTGTTGTTGTGACCACGTCGAACAGGCATCCGGACGAGCTGTATAAGGATGGGTTGAACCGGCAATTATTCTTGCCTTTTATTGCCCATATCAAAGACCAGTTGCAGGTATGGGAACTGGTATCGCCCACGGATTACCGTCAGAACAGACTAGAAGGTGCTCCGGTCTATTTTACACCCATCGGGCCCGAAGCGCGGCAGAAAATACGGGATGTCTGGAAAGATCTTGCAGGCGGTCCTGCCGATCCGTTGATATTGCAGGTCAAAGGCCGCGCTGTCGAACTGCCCGCATTTCGCAATGGTGTTGCACGGGCTTCGTTCTATGACCTGTGCGGCCGGATGCTGGGACCGGCAGACTATCTGGCTATCGCAGAAGCAATTAAAGTGCTGGTGCTTGAGGACATCCCCCGTCTGTCGAGAAATAACTTCAACGAAGCCAAGCGCTTTGTCATCCTGATTGATGCGCTCTACGAGGCAAAAGTTCGGTTGATCTGCTCGGCTGCGGCAGAGCCCGAGATGTTGTATGTCGAAGGTGAAGGCACCTTTGAGTTTGAGCGTACTGCGTCGCGCCTGCGGGAAATGCAGGACCAGAACTGGGGGAAGTAGGGGGCTCTGCCCCCGTCGCGCTGCGCACGCCTCCCCCGGAGTATTTGCGAAAAGATGAAGCTTAACCGTTTTCTCGCAGGATGTTTCCGGCAAGATAAAGGGAGCCGCAGATCAGGACACGCGCCTGTGGGTCTTGATCCGTGATTGCCTTCAACGCATCCGAAACGCTTGCAGCGACCGAAGAGGGCAAGCCAACTTTGGCGGCGGCGGCGGCGGTTTCATCGGCGCTGAGCGTGGCCGCCTCGCCCGGTATGGAGACGGCAGTCAGACTTGCAACCTGTCTGGACAGTGGCGCGAGATACCCAGTCACGTCTTTCGTGTTGAGCATACCGCAGATTAAATGCGTGGGACGTTGCGGCATTTTCGCCAGCACATCAGCCAGCGCGATACCTGCGGCCGCGTTATGCCCTCCATCCAGCCACAGTTCGACCTGAGGGGCTTGCTCGGTCAGCGGGCCGGTTTTGAGACGTTGCATACGCGCAGGCCAATCGGCATTGGATACGGCAGCCTCGTAGGCCGCGTCACCCATTGAAAGATGACGCAGAACCGCTAAGGCGGCACCGGCATTCTGGAACTGATGTGCACCCAGCAGGTTGGGTAGCGGCAGATCACGCAGCCCGGTTTCGTCCTGATAGATCAAGCGCCCGTTTTCTTCATGAACGTGCCAATGCTGGCCATGTACAAGCAGCGGTGCGCCCAACCGGGCGGCTGTGTACTCGATCACCTCCAGCGCCTCGTCTTCTTGCGGGCCGACGATGCATGGCACACCAGGTTTGATAATGCCCGCCTTTTCGGCGGCAATCTTTCCCAGGGTGTCGCCCAGATACTGTTCATGATCGATTGAAACCGGCGTAATGACTGTCACCGCCGGTTCATCAATCACATTTGTCGCGTCAAGCCGCCCGCCCAGACCGACCTCGAGCAGAGTGTAATCTGCTTTGCAGCGAGAGAAGGCCAGCAAGGCGGCGCAGGTTGTGATCTCGAAATACGTGATGTTCTCGCCGCCATTCGCCGCGTAGCACTCATCCAGAACCGCGGTCAGGCCGGGTTCCGAAATCAGTTCGCCCGCCAACCGGATACGTTCGTGAAATCGCGCCAGATGGGGCGAGGTATAGGCATGAACGGAACGCCCTGCCCCTTCCAAGCCCGCCCGGATCATGGCCTGGGTCGAGCCTTTACCGTTGGTTCCGGCAATATGGATAACCGGAGGCAGCTTGAGCTGCGGATTGTCCAAAGCGGCCAGCAATCGCCAGACGCGATCCAAGGTCAAATCAATGATCTTGGGGTGCAGCGCCATCATCCGGTCGAGGATGGCGTCAGATGTCTTGGTGTTCATTTTTTCCCGGTCTCTTCGGCCTGAGCGACCTTGGCCGTTTCATCCGGTGCCGGTGCCGGCAGATCACCTTTGATCGCCGGTGGTTGGTTCATCAGCATCCGGGTGATGGTGATCAGCTCATCACGCATCTCGGTGCGTTTGGTGACACGGTCCAGCATCCCGTGATCCAGCAGGTACTCGGCGCGCTGGAAGCCGTCGGGCAGCTTTTCGCGAATCGTCTGCTCGATAACTCGGGGACCGGCAAAGCAGATCAACGCGTTCGGTTCCGAGATGTGGACATCGCCCAACATCGCATATGACGCCGTCACACCTCCGGTGGTGGGATGAGTCAGCACAACGATATAGGGCAGATTTGCTTCTTTCAGCATTTCGACGGCTACGGTTGTGCGCGGCATTTGCATCAGGCTGAGAATGCCTTCCTGCATCCGCGCACCACCAGCTGCCGAGAACAGGATCAGTGGGCGCTTTAGCTTAACCGCTTCTTGAGCGGCCGCGATGATTGCGTTGCCCACATACATGCCCATTGATCCGCCCATGAAGGAGAAGTCTTGCGCTGCTGCAACGATAGGCGTGCGCCCGATTTCGCCTTTGGCAACCAGCATCGCCTCTTTTTCGCCGGTCTTTTTCTGCGCCGCTCGCATACGCTCGGGATATTTCTTCTGGTCGCGGAAATGCAAGGGATCGTCTTTGGGGGCTGGCACTGCAACCTCAGTGAAAATACCGCCGTCGAACAGGTGATTGAATCGCTCGCGTGGGGTAATCGCCATGTGATGGTCACATTGGGTACAGACGTTCTGATTTTCCGCAAGTTCACGATGAAACAGCATCGTTCCGCACTCGTCACATTTCTGCCAGAGGTTTTCGGGCACTTCGCGGCGAGAGAAGATCGAGTTGATCCGGGGGCGGACGTAGTTTGTGATCCAGTTCATGTCGGAACCTTGGCTTGTGCGGTGTTGACGTCAAATAAGACGCCACGGGAAGAATTGCAATCAACGCCTGAGCGCAAGCCGCGCTGCCAGCCAGCATACGAACATCACAGCCAAATCCACCATCAGCCAGGGACGAAGCTGTTCGGCGTCAGATGCATCGAACGGAAGCGAGAAAAGCGCCAGCCCACTCAAGTTATCTGGCAAAGAAATGAACAATAATGCGATGATGTTATTGAAGAAATGCAAGGCGATAGCTGGCCCCAATGTGCCTGAGCGCGCTGTGAGATCGGATGCAAACAACCCAAATATTAATGCCCAAAGCACAAACAGAATTGCATTTTCTCCTGCCAGTTCCGGTGTGTAGTGGCCGGCGGCAAACAAAACAGACGGAACCCCCATCCAAATGACGGGCGATTGAAACCTGGCTGCAAGAGCTTGCTGAATGTACCCTCGAAACAGAACTTCTTCGGCGCTGGTCTGAATCAGGACAACCAACATCGAGACCGGAAGCAACAAGAGCCAAGTTGAAAATGGCAGATTCTTTGACAGAGATTCCCCCAAGCCGTAGGGCGGCAGCAAGACACCGACGGCGCCCAAGATAAGCAGGGCTTTCAGCACTTTCAGAAATTGGGCCGCAACCAGACCCCGTTGGCCAAAAATTGATCGCAAAGATCGGTGCTGAAGCTGACGCGCGGCCACTGCCACGCCAAGAATGATGAACCCGAAACTGGCCAGCATCAGAAGCAGCGCCAAAGGTGTGTTGCCTTGTAAAAGTTCCTGAGACCACTTCGCTGGGCCCAACCCCGCGATCACGGTAAAAAACACCAGGTTCAAAACGCTGACCAGCGCGGCGATCAATGCCAGCCCCAGCAAAAGACGCCAGAGTTCGGGTCTGGCGCGGGCTGTTTCGACCAAACGCGCATGAGCCGAATACGCTCTAGGCATTCTTACCAATACCTTCCTGCGCCGTTTCATCTGTCACGGGCGGAAACATGTCTTCGGCGTTCTGGGCCACGCTGATCCTGTTCGAGAGCGTCGTCAGATACCCTGCAACCGTCTGCAGCAACTGCATAGCGACCGAAGCATCGCTTTCAACAACGGCACGCAGCTCTTCTGCGCCGATACGCAAGAAGCTGCTATCTTCCGTCGCGACCAGATCCAGCTGCCGTGGTTCCCCGGTAATGATGGACAGGTCGCCGATGAGCCGTCCGGGTTCAATGATCGAGATTGTCCGTTTCGTTCCATCCTCGTTGGACCAATCCAGTTTGGCCTGTCCTGAAATGCACAAATAGGCCGCATCCGGCGCCTGACCGCGGGAAAAGATGACTTGTCCGGCGCTGGCCTCGTACCATTGCGCCGAAAACGCCAGCAGCCGCTGGTTTCTGCCATCCAAGCCAGAAAACAGCTGCGTTGCTGACAGGATCTCGAGTTTCCGGCTCAGATCGTCCGAAGTGCTGTCCTCATGCGCTGGCCTGCTCCGCGAGACGCCGTCGATCCGTCCATCCTTTATTTCTACAAACAAGTCATAGGCTTCGGGGTGCGCAAAATGATCCTCCATGAAAATCATGATGGAATCGGGCAGCAACTCCCGCAGTTTCAGGCGCGTGCGCAACCGGCTTTCCGAGTCGTGGCTGGCCAACGCCTTGTCCAGGATCAGAATGTCGGGGCGTTTGATGCCTGCGCGCGAAAAAGCGGCACGCTCCTGAAACACGGTTGGAAGGTTGTTGCCGCCCAGCCCGGACGGAAGGTCATAAATAATGGCCGCTGCTCGACGGCGCAGACCGGCTTCGTTCATGGCCTCTGCAACGATGTCTTCGATATCTTCGGCATGGGCACCTGCCATCAAAGATATCCGGCCATAGATCGCGTTTTCCATCACGGTCAGGCGCGGCACATAGATGTCAGGCGCCACAGACATGAACAAACCGTCCATTGCACCACGCAACCGTTCAGCCTGGGTCTTGCGGATAGCAAGGATTTTTTCCTTGTATTCCTCTGGGAAATCAGGACCGATCTGTTCTGCGGTCAGAAGGAAAGGCACTGTCAGTAGCAAGGCGCGCTCCTGATCGCTCAGCGCAGCATTCCCTTTGGCTTTGCGCCGGTCCTGGATGTCAAGCAGCCGATGATACATGTCCTTGGACATGCCAAGCCGCAGAAACAGGGGATGGTCAGCCCCATCCCGCCCAAATGTCTTGCCAAGAGTATCCATGACGGCATTCGATATGCTGATCGCGTCATCTGCAAGATCATGGGTGCTGAGCAATTGTACAAACCGCGCGTCGCCAGCCAGAATGTCTGGAGAGATGTCGCGCGACGGTGCCGCGAACAACAGGTTTCCCCCAAGCGGGACAGCCGGGTTGAACTGGTTGGGATCGAACCGATAAACATACCGATCCAGTCCTTTTGCCTTCAGCCGTTCAGCGATGGAGTCTCTCAGCCTGACTATTTCCTGTGCCAGTATCGGGTGTATCTCTGGATCAAACTGGGTGCGCAGAGTGCGCCGGAACATGAACTCGTCAATCCCCATGGCTTCCACCAGTTGGAACCACCAATCACGTATTCCATCAATATCGTCCAGACCGGCCAGTCCCGGATCGATCCACTCATCTTCCAGCGAGTCTGGTGGGTTACCGGCCCGAACAGACTCGATCTGACGACGGGACGGGGTTCTTATGGCATCTGCCTCGTGCTGTGGATGGGTGCGCAATGACATCATGAGGTTATCGCCCAAAGTCCCGTCAAACAGATACGGGCGAGAATAGGCATAACCGATCCGGGCCGCGATAACTGATTGGTGCAATTCGTCCAGCCTGTGGCCAGCTATGATCACATCGCCCTGAACAGGCAGAACCTCGCGGGTCAGTAACTGGCCCAATGCACTGCGTTCCGATGCATGGGTGGATTGAATCGCCACACGCGCGCCACGTGGGATAGTCAGATCAATATCCTCTAGAATGGTTTTGCCATCGCCATCGCGTACGGTCACATTGCGCAATTCGATATCACCGGTCAGATGCGGAATGGTTTCCGGCTCACCGATGAACAGCTCTTCGGGAATCATGTTGTCCGGGGCAAATCTTTCAGTAACCACTTCCCATCGCAGGGACATATCCTGTACCTGGTTGTAGTAGGTCAGAAGGTCTTTCCAGGGCCCGCTAAGGTCTTTGTACGCACCCAACGCGGCAACCAATGCACCTACTGTCACCTCGCCCGTGATCGCCAGGTATCCGCCCACCGAATAAAACAAAAAAGGCGTCATCTGAGTGATCAGATTGTTCAGGAACTTCATAAAGAATTTCTTTTTGTAGATCTTGAACCGGATCTCGAACAAGGTTCCCAGCCTGTGGCTGAACTGTGCCAGACGATACCGCCAGCCGCCATTCGTGCGCAGGTCGCTGATGCCCGCCGCGCTTTCCCCGATTTCCGAGCTCAGGCGCCGAACCTCCTGAATACGGTCCTTGTTCAGCAAATTGATCTGGCGTTGCAACTTGGGGATCAACCAGGCCTGAAGCGGGATCAGCGCGATGCTTGCCAGACCGAACCAGAGGCTTTGCATGAACAGAAAGGTGACGATTGTCATCATTTGGCCGAACTGAAACACCGGTTGCGCAATCGCATCCCCCATCAAGCCGCCCATCGGCTCGGCCTCGGATGTGATCATCGAGACCAGCTCTCCTTGGCTGGTGGTCGCGAAATAGGACTTTGGGAACCGCATCGAGCGTTGAATCAGGGTATAGCGAAGACGGCGCAGCATACGTTCGGACAAGATGCCTTTCATCGTATTGATGCGCATCTTCATCAAACCACTGGCGATCACAGTGGCCAGAAATAGAAAGCACAGCATCATCAGATACTGAACTTGAGACACTGTGATGCCCCAGACTGTCACCGTGTCGCCCGGCGCACCAATAGCGTCATTGATGATTTGTTTCGGCAGCTCCAGCGACGCATATAGAAAAGGGAAGGACAGGACCGTTAGCAGCAACAGGACAAGTTGCTGTTTTTTCGAATACTTCCAAATAAAAGAAAATAATGTGGGCTCCATAGCCTGGCCTTATCGATAGCTGAACTGATGTTTGGCTTTTCTGGGGTAACCCATTTTTAGGAAACAGACGGTAAGCACTGACCTGACGTATTGCAAGAATTGACGGCATCAGCCCCCCAATCCGGCACCTATCTTTTTTACGCTTACCCACCAACCTGAAAACGTAGCGCTCAAGTAGTGTTTTTGTGATTGCGGGTTTATTCCTACTCATTTCTTTGACTAAAGAAGGACATTATCGGACGAAGAGACCATGCGCAGGATTCTGGATCGCTATATTCATCGCCGGACGCTCGGCCGCTGGAGCCGGGCTGTGCGGCAGGCGCCAGATTCGGCGCAAGCCGAGTTGCGATTGAAACGCGATCAGGCACGCAGTCTGCGTGGGCAACTGGATCGCCTGATCCAACTGGCGGATGCGCGCCTGCTCCGTCCGAAAATAGGATCAACTCAGTTTCACCGGCCTGTCGGCACCGACTGGAGCTGGCGGCCCGGACTTTGGCGCGCGCCGTTGTTGCAATCCGGCATGGCCTCTGTTCCCCGTAAAACGGTTATGGACGATCAGGTCAGCTTGTTTCACGACTGCCCATTGACCGAAATCGTCGTGCGGCAAATCCGCAACCGGGGAGCAAGTGATCTGGCTCCGTTCAGTCTGGAGGTCGAGGTCTTTGGTTTCGAGGGGTCGTTCCTGTCGGTTTCGATCGACTTGCCGCGTGAGGCCGCCCGCGACCTGACACGCGAGCATCTGATCCGGTTGGAAACCCTGATTGACTGCGAAAAACCATCGGGTGTGTTCGCACGTCTCAATGTTCAGCACGGACCCAACATGGAGCAGGTTTTGCGGCAACTGAACCCTTCTGACGCCGTGAACGCAGTTGAGTTTGACTTGGCTCACCTGCCCCTGAATGAACGCAGGATCGAAAAGATCTGGCTGGATCTAATTTTTGAAAAACCGGAAATGAACCGTATGAGTGTACGAGACCTTACGTTTTGCCGTTTCCATCGCGCCGACTTGTGAGACGATCAAAGATGACACAAACATCCCTGACCTTCATTCGGTTCGAAAACGGTATTTGGCACGGTCATGTTGAGGCCGAGCGGCAACCGGGATTGGAGGTTCGATATCTGGGGAAAGCACTGGAGGGAGTTGAGCTTTCGCCCGCAGACAACGGATGGGACCTGAATGTTCCGGTACCCGTGACAGCCCTGTCCGAAGGCGTGCACAGCTTCGTCATAGTCGACGCAGACGGCGTTGAGAAACTTGGGAGTTTCTCCATTATTGCAGGTGAACCAGCCGCCGATGATCTCAGGGCTGAAGTGGATCTTTTGCGCGCGGAGCTGGATATGCTGAAACGCGCTTTCCGACGGGTAAGCCGAGGAGACGGCTGAAACGCTTGCGAAGTCCGATGATCCATTCAGTTATGTGCACTAAGCGCGGTGCCTGCGTATTGCGCTGCTGGATGATGAAATAATATCCCGCGAGCCAGAAAGAAAAGGGCCGCGTTGTACGCGGCCCATTGGTTTGGTTATTGGGACGGCCCGTGCGGGGTGAACGCTGACAAGCCTTTAAGGATGTCTATGGCATATGCTAGTTGATAATCCTCTTTCCGCAGCTCCGCCGTGGCTTCGGCCCTAGCGCGATCTTCCTCAATCTGGCGAACTTCATCCTCGCTCAGGCTGTCATTGTTCAGGCTGCCGCGCAGGTCAGCTTCGGACCGGGTCCGCACATTACTCTCATCCTCTTCTTGTGCAGGTGCCGGGCGAGGCTGCTCAACAATGATGTCTGGACTGACGCCAAGGGCCTGGATCGAGCGTCCTGATGGCGTGTAATAGCGCGATGTGGTAAGGCGCATGGCACCGTCACCGCGCAGTGGCATGACCGTCTGCACGGATCCTTTACCAAAGCTCTTGGTGCCAACGACGATAGCGCGGCGATGATCCTGCAACGCACCGGCCACAATCTCGGACGCCGAGGCCGAGCCGCCATTGATCAGCACCACAATCGGCTTGCCTTCGGCCAGATCCCCGGGGGTTGCATTGAACCGCTCACCTTCGTTCGGATCGCGGCCGCGCGTAGAAACGATTTCGCCTTCGTTCAGGAACGCGTCCGACACTTTGATCGCCTGAGTCAACAGGCCGCCTGGGTTGTTGCGCAGGTCCAGAACAAAGCCGTTCACCTTGTCGATGCCACCTGCTTCGGCAATCTGCTCCTGCAAGCCTTCTTTCAGGTTCGGGAAGGTCTGGTCGTTGAACGTGGTTACACGCAGCACGACACTGGTGCCTTCGGTCCGTGCGCGCACAGCGGTCAACTTGATTGTGTCACGGATAATAGTGACGTCGAAGGGATCAGGTTCACCCTCACGTACGACGGTGATGATAATTTCGGACCCGACCGGGCCGCGCATCAGGTCAACCGCTTTGTCCAGCGTCAGGCCCAGAATGCTTTCACCGTCCACATGGGTAATGAAATCCCCGGCTTCGATTCCGGCTGCGTCGGCGGGGGTATCGTCAATGGGTGAGACGACTTTTACAAAGCCTTCTTCCTGCGTGACTTCGATACCCAACCCACCAAACTCGCCCCGGGTCTGCACGCGCATTTGTTCGGCATCGTCAGGAGAAAGATAACTCGAATGCGGATCAAGTGATGTCAACATGCCGTCAATCGCCGCCTCGATCAGTTCTTCGGGCTCAACCTCTTCGACATACTGTGCACGGATACGTTCAAAAATGTCGCCGAACAAATCCAGCTGTTCATAGACGCTTGCCTTGTTCTCGGCCTCCTGCGCCAGCAGGGGTCCTGCGATCTGAGTTGTTGCAAGAATACCTGCCACAGTTCCAGCCAGACCGGCCACCACAAATTTCTTCATACGCGTTTATCCATCCTTGTCGGTCCGAAACCACGATTCCGGGTCCACGGGGCGATTATCTTCTCTTACCTCTATATAGAGCGTTTCTGAGCGGTCAGTTCCAGTGCCATCACTGCTTGTTGACAAAATTGCGCCGATTTCCGGCATTTCACCGGGCATCAGGCCAACCGGTGTGCCCTCCGGGATCACCTGACCTGGCTGGCCATAGACCTCCTGCAAACCGGAAAATACGAACAAAAGACCCGATTGAGGCTCAAGGATGATTAGGTTCCCCAGGTCCAGCAGCGGCCCGCGATAGCGAATTGTCGCCGCGGTGGGCGAGGTGACCAAGGCGCGCGGGCGTGTACCCACAATCAGGCCGGGGCGCGTGACACCGGCGGCGTCCGTTTCACCGGCCTTGTGCAGCAAGATTCCCTGTACCGGCATTGATATCCGGCCTTTCCTGTCCAAGACACTGGCATTGCTGTCGAGGATCTCTCCCTCCGAGATCTCGGACAGACCACTTGCAAAGCCATCCAGTGTTTCGGTCGACGAGATCAAAATGGCCGTACGCACCGGGTCTTCCACGAAACGGCGGGGCAAATCCGTGCGGTCGGCGATTGCCTCGCTCAGACGGGTACGGGCCTCCTGAACGCCCGTTAGACCCTCTGTCAAAGTTTCCGAGGCCTTTTTCTGCAAGACACGCAATGTCTGCACTTCATTCAGGTCCTGCGCCAGTTCCTGCGCGCTGGCGTTCAGGCCAGGGGTGACCTCGGACAGTATAATACCTGCACGGGCCGCCCCCAACGGGCCGGACGGATGTAACATCAAGACGGGTGGTTCGGTCGTTTCAATGGTTTGCAGAACACCAAGCAATCGCCGGATTTCCTTTTCGCGCGCCCTCAATTCGGCACTCAATTGCGCCTCGCGGGTTGCCGCTTGGCGCAATCCCACCCGCATCGCGCCCAACCCGGCCTCATAGGCATGGATCGTCTCCGTAAGAGCATGGACCCGGTCCCGGGCGCTTTCGGCCTCGGATAACGCGATGGACGCCTGTTCGAGCATCTGCGCTGCGTCCAAAGCGGCCTTGGAGGCGTCTGGCTGGGCCAGTGCCGGCAAGGCTAAAAACAGACACACTGCCAGAGCAGCCATTTTCATGACAGCAGGCTTTCCCCGGTCATTTCCGGCGGTTTCGGCAATCCCATCAGCTCAAGCAGGGTCGGGGCAAGATCGGACAAACGTCCTTGGCGCAATTTCGCACCTTCAGGCCCGCCAAACAGCGCCACGGGAACAGGATTGAGCGTATGGGCCGTGTGCGGGCCGCCGGTCACAGGATCGACCATGACTTCGCAATTACCGTGATCGGCCGTGATAATCATCGCTCCCTTGACCTTTTCAAGAGCCGCAATGACTTGCGCCAACCCCTGATCGACGGCTTCACACGCTTTGATCGCAGCATTCAAATCACCTGTATGACCAACCATATCGGGATTGGCATAATTTGTAACAATCAAGTCATACCCTCCTTCGATGGCTTCGATAAATTTCGCCGTAACCTCTGCGGCCGACATTTCGGGCTGTAGATCGTAGGTCGCCACTTTCGGCGAGCTCGGCATAAAGCGATCCTCGCCTAGTTCGGGCGTCTCCTTACCGCCATTCAGAAAGAACGTAACATGCGGGTACTTCTCGGTTTCAGCCAGTCTAAACTGCCGAAGCCCTTGCTTGGCGACCCATTCGCCCAGCGTATTCACAATCGAGCGCTTTGGAAAAACCGTGGTCATGTAAGCATTATGTCCATCGGAGTATTCGACCATGCCCAGCAGAGCTGAAAGCTTCGGGCGCGGTCCTGTCGCAAACTCGGAAAATCCTGGCTCTCCGATGGCGCGCAGAATTTCACGGGCACGGTCGGCGCGAAAGTTCAGGCAAAAGAAACCATCGCCATCGTTAATACCGTCATACCCCGTTAATACGGTTGGTGTGACGAACTCGTCAGATTCGGACTGGTTATAGGCGTGATCAACCGCGCCATGGGCACTGCTGGCCATTCGGCCCTGCCGGTTGACCATTGCACTATATGCTTCACTGACACGCTCCCAGCGATTGTCGCGATCCATGGCAAAGTACCGCCCGCTTACGGTGACGATGCGTGCGTTGTCGGGCAAGCGTTCTTCCAACTCAGCGATGTAAGTCAGAGCTGACCTTGGCGCGACATCACGCCCGTCCGTCACTGCGTGTAGTGCAACCGGGACACCGGCATCCGTTATGGCAGTGGTTGCGGCAACGATATGGTTCAGATGACCATGCACCCCACCATCCGAGATCAACCCCATCAGATGCGCAGTGCCGCCAGCGGATTTGACGCTGGCGATGAAAGCTTGCAGCGCTTCGTTTTCGAAGAAAGTCCGGTCTTCAATGGAAAGATCAATCTGGCCCAGATCCATGGCGACCACACGCCCTGCACCGATATTGGTGTGCCCGACCTCTGAATTTCCCATCTGTCCGCTTGGCAGACCCACATCGGGGCCGTGGGTGATCAGGGTTGAATGCGGACACTCAGACAGGATCGCGTCAAACGTCGGCGTGTTTGCCAGATAGGGTGCGTTGGCTTTTGTGTCCTCGGACAGGCCCCAACCATCAAGAATGCACAGGACAACAGGTTTGGGGGTGGCCATTGATGTACTCCGTTTTCTGCTCTTGGGTCACCTTCTATCCTTTGGACTTCAACGGGTGAACCACCTTTGCAATGATGAACAATTTTAACCGACACAGAGTGTGTTAGTCTTTTAGATAGCACCGGAATGGGCGCGCCTTGCGATTGCGGTATTTGACGGTCAGGTCCAACGGCGCATCGTTTTCATCATAAACGCCCAGAACAACACCCCTGCCCCGACTTTTGGTTCGCATTTCAATCAATTGCTGCTCGGACCGGGTTGTGCGCTGTGACGCCCGCCGCGTCCAGGCGAACAGGTGCTCGTACATTTCAGCGATTACACCGGCATGTTCCGCGCTGTCACCCAGATCGTTCAACTCATCAGGGTCGTTTTCCAGATCGAACAGGATTGGCCGGTACCCACCTTCACAATGGATCAGTTTCCATTTCTTGCTTGCGGCCATGAACATCACCGCATCGCGGACCGACACGTCCAAAACATTTGCGATTGGTGAAGCCGAGTAGTCATATTCGCAGATCACCACATCGCGTGGCAATGCGTCCTTCTCCCCATAGAGAATAGGCAACAGGGAGTGACCTACCAGAATATGCGTCGCCACTTCCCCACCAGCCGCATCGACAAAGGTCGGTGCAAGGTCGATGGATTCCACAAGCGCATCGCTGACGGTACCGCGTGTCGCGTCCGCCTCGGGCGACGGGTCATAGATGATCAACGGCACCCTGGTGGAGGCGTTGTGGAAGAAGGTCTTTTCCCCCATCCAGTGATCGCCCAGAAAATCACCATGGTCTGATGTCAACACGATCATCGTGTTTTCCATCCGCCCGGTTCTCTCCATCCAGTCCAACAGGCGGCCCATCTGGTCATCTGCTTGCTTGATCAGCCCCATATAGGCTGGGATAACCGCCTCACGCACGTCCTGCCGCGAAAAGGTCTGGCCGATCTTTGTGTCCATGAAGGCTTTAAGCACGGGATGCGCATTCTGACGTTCCGCCTCGGATCGCACCACAGGCAGCACATGTTCCGGTCCATACATCGAGGCGTATGGGTCCGGTACGATGTACGGCCAATGCGGCTTGATAAAACTCAGATGACAGCACCACGGGCCATCATGCGTTTCCATGAACTCTATCCCGCGACCGGTCAGATAGGGCGTTTCGCTGTCTTCCTCGGCAATATTAGCGGCTTCGGGTGAATTCTTCAGAAACCAGCCTGACAGAACGTTGCCATTCGCATCCAGCCCGGAATTGGCAAAGTCATGCCAGGGATTGTCGCTCTCATACCCTTTGGCCTTTAGGAATTTGTTGTATTCCTTTGCCCCTTCCGGGTCATAATACCCATCCGGACCTTCGGGCAGCATACCGTCATCCCGTTCGTACACGTCGAACCCACATTCGGCGACGCGGGCCCCGATCAGGCTGTCAGGCTCCAAGCCCAACCTCGCCATCCCTTCGGCATCTGCACGCATATGAGTTTTGCCAACCAGCCAGCAATCCATCCCCGCCTTACGCAGGTGATCGCCCATTGTAATCTCACCGACTTTCAACGGAATTCCGTTCCACGACGCCCCGTGAGAATGCACATAGCGCCCGGTATAAGTGGACATGCGGGAGCTGCCGCAGATCGGTGATTGGATATAGGCGCGGTTGAAGCGCACGCCTTTGGCTGCCAGACGATCGATATTTGGGGTATGCAGATGCGGATGGCCGTAACAGCTCAGATAATCCCATCGCAGCTGGTCGAACATGATGAACAGGATGTTTCTTGCCTTGGCCAAGTTGACGCCCTTCCCCACAAGTCACGAGGACCTAGTTAGCCATTTCTATCCGCAGAGCGAAGCAAAACCTGCGTCAGGCCTGGCGGTCCATTTGCTCCAGCATCTTCTTGGCACGTTTGCATTGCAGCTTGTCGCGCAGTGGGCTGTCGGGGTCGATGTCTTTTTGGCAAACAACGCATTTATCCGCGCCCGAGATCGCGTTTAGACCACCGCAGCTGCCTTTGATGGTCTTGCCCATCAGCATGACACCCAATGACATGCCCACCATGACGAGAGCGAGAAGAATGAAGGCCAGAATAAAGGTACTCATCTCAGCTCCAACAGTCAGTTCGATCCCAGCGCGTCTTTGAACGCTGTGCTATGGGCAGTGATATAGGCATCTTCGCCGCCTGTCACATCCCGCGAGATGAAATACACTGCAAGTTTATGCTCCTCTGCCAGAGCTAGCCCTTTTTCCTGCCCCAAGGCCAGCATGGCTGTTGCCCAGGCATCGGCCATCATCGCGTTTTCGGCCAGCACGGTGACCGAAGTGGTGCGGTGCGTGATCGGACGGCCTGTTGTCGGATCGATGATATGCGAATATCGCACACCATCTTTTTCAAAGAAATTCCTGTAATCGCCCGAACTGGCCATGCCCCTGTCATCCAAAGAAATGATCAACTGGATGGTTTGCGAACCCGTTTCAGGTTTCTCGATACCAATGAGCCACGCTTCGCCCTTGTCATTCTTACCTTTGGCCACAAGATCGCCGCCAATTTCAACCAGATAGTTTTCGATGCCAGCGGCCTGCAAGGTTTCCGCAACAGCGTCAATTCCATAGCCTTTTGCAATCGCGGACAGGTTAATGCCTACACTGGCGTTTGACTTGGCAAGCGTACCAGCATCCGTATCGAGCGCTAGCAGGCGTTCTTGACCTACACCATTCAGCGCGGCGTTGATATCCGCATCTGATGGCACCGGGTCTTCGGGCTTGCGTGGGCCAAAACCCCAAAGTTCGATCAGAGGGCCGAGGGTTACGTCGAAAATGCCACCGGATTTCGAGTGCACTTCGTTCGCTGCCGAAAGAACCAGCGCGAGTTCGTTGGACACAGGCATCGGATCTGTGCTGGTCGATGCGGAAAAAACAGAAACTTCCGAGTTCGGATCCCAGTTGGACATCTTGGCATTCACTGCTGCCAACTTATCACTGACGGCCGCGGCCAGTGCGTCTTTGTCAAGGTCCTCGCCAATTGCGGTGATATTGTAGGTCGTGCCCATTGTCTCGCCGGACAGACGAACTTCTTCGGGTTCCTTGTCAAAAAGACAGCCTGAAAGAAGGGTGAAAAAGGCCAGTACGGGCAAAAGACGCATTGGGCGTTCTCCGGGACATTCTTTGCCCGGCATATGACAGCGGTCCCCGCCAGAGTCAAATTGGCATTACAGTTTCAATGGAAGGAAACCCAACAGCAGAAGACCAGTTCCAGCCGGAATTCCGAACAACCACGCGCGTTTCCGCCACCCGGGCTTCTGTTGCTTCCACGCCATACGAAAGTTGTGACCGCACACAACAGCCGCAAAGAAGATCAGCGCGGCAACCGGGGGCGTAAGATAGAGTTCATTCAAAGGCTTAAGCTCCCTCTGCTGACCTGCGTTTGGCCAACTCGTGCAATTGCACCCTATACAGGTCGTTTAGCTGCGCTAAAGTGAAAGGGAAAGACTTTGCAAGAACCATAAGGAGATTGCTCATGGCCCCAACTTCTTATCAGTCGCCGTCGCGCGGTGACAAGGCTGACAAGACAACCTACAGCCAATCAGCGGAATCAAACCTGTCGCATTCGCAGACGACCGTGGCCAAACTGCTTGAGGGTAAAGGGGATGCGGTGTTCTCGGTGCGACCTAATGATACCATCCATTCGGTAGTGAACACGCTCAAGGACAAGCGAATTGGTGCTGTTCTAGTGACCGATCAGAACGGGGCATTGAAAGGAATTTTGTCGGAACGCGACATCGTGAGGCGCATGGCCGATACGCCGGGACAGACCCTGCCACAGTCGGTCGAAGACCTGATGACCAGGGATGTAAAAGCCTGCATGCCCGAGGATACGCTGAATGACGTGCTGAAGACCATGACCGAGGGACGTTTCCGCCATATGCCGGTTCTGCGTGATGGCAATTTGTGCGGTGTCATCACTATCGGTGACGTAGTGCATTTCCGCCTGAGGGAATTGGAGTATGAAGCGCTTCGCATGAAGCAGATGATCGTAGGCTAGTTTCAACCGGTGGAAAGAAACCCGATGCTACCGCTGTCTAATTCAACGGCAGTTAATCTGCCCGAGGCAAAGGCACCGGTATCAATCGACACAACCCGGTTTTTAACCCGGGGTTGGTTTACAATTGTATGACCGTGTACAACCCATTGCGCGTCGCTGCGTGCAAGCCGTGGAAACATCGGATGACCCCATAGACAGATTTGGCGATCCTGGGATTGAATGGATTGCCGCGGATCAAGCGCCGCGTGGACAAAGGTGACGTTGCCGCTGGTCCAGGTCAGCGGCAGATTTGCAAGCCAGTCCAGCAAGCTGTCGCCCATCTTGTGCCGCAGACGCTCTGCCAGTTCAGGCAGATGCTTGCCACTGTGCAACTCGTCGGGACATACGAGGCCGAAAGATGCCAGAGTTTCCGCTCCACCGTTATGAAACCAAAGCCTGGCGTAGCGTTCCGGGTCGTTTACAAATTGCAGCAGCATCTCTTCGTGATTGCCAAGCAAGCATTGCACCCGCCCGTCTGACGCTTCACTCAGGTGATGCAAATGCCGCAGTACCTGCGCGCTGTATGCCCCCCGGTCGATGTAATCGCCCAGAAAAACCAGCGGGCTTTGATCGTCGAGTCGTGGCAAAACCGCCTGAAGCAGATCAAGACGACCGTGAATATCGCCGACAGCTGTCACTTTTTCTGCTGGTGCCACGTCGCATGGCATCGCATTGGAGCTTTCCCTCGCCGCGGATTGGAACCGCCGTCTGATCCAGTCTTTCATCATGGCATTTGATCCCTACCCGCCCCGCTCGGTGGTCGCAATCAACAACTGTTTGAATAGGCAAAGTGTTGACCACGAGCCTTAGATTGTCCGATATGCCCGCAGGATGTTCGCAAGCAGTTGATCTGATGATTGGATCAGCCTTCCAGCCAGCGATGAATTTGCAGTGAGTTCTGAGGGTTTTATGAAACGAGTATTGATTACAGGTTCTGCCGGGTTCATCGGATTCCATCTGGCCAAGTTGCTTTTGGCAGAAGGGTTTCAGGTACACGGCTACGACGGGATGACCGACTATTATGATGTGACCCTGAAACAGCGTCGACATCAGATACTGCTTCAAACCTCAGGATTTACGGCAACTGAAGACCGTTTGGAAAACTTTGATCGGCTTGTGCAGGTCGCTGAGGAGTTTCAGCCCGATGTCATCGTACATCTGGCCGCGCAGGCTGGCGTGCGGCACAGCCTTGAATATCCCCGCAGCTATATCGAGTCGAACGTTGTGGGCACGTTCAATGTGATGGAAATTGCGCGTCAGCATAAGGTGGAACATCTTTTGATGGCGTCGACCTCATCGATCTACGGTGCAAACGAAGACATGCCGTTCATCGAAACAGAAAAAGCCGACACCCAACTGACGATCTATTCCGCCACCAAAAAGGCGAATGAGGCGATGGGGCATTCCTATGCCCATCTGTGGGATTTGCCGACCACGATGTTTCGGTTTTTCACCGTTTACGGCACTTGGGGGCGCCCCGATCTGGCCTATTTCAAGTTCGTCGCTGCGATACTGGATGGCAGACCAATAGACATCTACAATCATGGCGATATGTATCGCGACTTCACGCATGTAGAAGACCTTGTGCGCGGGATCAGGTTGCTGATCGATGTTCCACCGGTTCGCCCGATCAGCCGCGCGGATATCGAAGACGGTGACAGCTTGTCGCCAGTTGCACCGTACCGCATCGTCAACATTGGCAACGGAGACAAGGTGCGTCTGATGGATTTCATAGAAGCCATCGAAGAGGCTGTTGGCCAGAAAGCGGTCAAAAACTTCATGCCAATGCAGATGGGCGATGTTCATGCCACCTGGGCTGACAATCGGCTGTTGCAGCAGCTGACGAATTATCGCCCGCAGACCGACTTGAAGGACGGCATTGCCCAATTCGTCGCCTGGTATCGGGACTATTACGGAAAATAGGTCGACCTGGTGCCGGAATGAAAAAACCGGCGCACTCAGCGCCGGTTTCATTATTTACCCGCCAAAATCGTCGAGCATGATATCTTCTCGATCCACGCCCAGATCCAGCAGCATGTTGATAACCGACTGGTTCATGATTGGCGGTCCACACATGTAGTATTCGCAATCCTCAGGTGCCGGGTGGTTCTTGAGGTATTCTTCGAACAGAACGTTGTGGATGAAGCCGGTATAGCCTTTCCATTCATCCTCGGGCTGGGCGTCTGACAGAGCGACGTGCCATTCGAAATTGTCGAACTCTTCCGCCAGCTGATCGAAGTCCTCGACAAAGAACATCTCTTTCTTGGATCGTGCGCCGTACCAAAAACTGATCTTGCGGTCACGGTTCTCAAGGCGTTTGAGCTGGTCAAAGATGTGGCTGCGCATCGGTGCCATGCCGGCGCCACCACCGATGAAGACCATTTCCTTCTTGGTTTCACGCGCGAAAAACTCGCCAAATGGACCCGAAATAGTAACTTTATCGCCCGGCTTCAGGTTGAAGATGTAGGACGACATCTGGCCCGGCGGAATTCCTTCTGAGCCCGGAGGCGGTGAAGCTACCCGGACGTTAAGCATGATCATGCCCTTTTCATCCGGATAGTTGGCCATCGAATAGGCGCGTTCGATCGGTTGTGTCACAACCGACTCATATTGCCACAGATTGAAGCGATCCCAATCCTCGCGGTATTCTTCCTGCACGTCGAAATCGGTGTATTTCAACTGATGAGCGGGCGCTTCGATCTGGATGTAGCCCCCGGCACGGAATTTCACGTCCTCTCCTTCGGGCAGGTCCAGAGTAAGGGCCTTAATAAAGGTCGCAACGTTGTCGTTCGAGCGAACGGTGCATTCCCATTTCTTGACGCCGAAGACCTCTTCTGGAACTTCGATTTCCATGTCCTGCTTGACCGCCACCTGACAGGACAGACGGTCGCCACAGGAGGCTTCGCGCTTTGTAATGTGACTTTCTTCGGTCGGCAGGATCGAACCGCCACCCGAATGCACTTTCACGCGGCACTGGGCACAGGTACCACCACCACCGCAGGCTGACGGAACAAACAGTTTTTCGGCCGCCAATGTTTGCAGCAGTTTGCCACCCGCCGGAACCGAGATAGTCTTTTCACCGTTGATGGTGATGTTGACGTTGCCGGTTGACACCAACTTTGACCGAGCAGCCATAATGATGGCCACCAGCGCCAGAACAATCAGGGTGAACAGGACAACGCCGAGCGAAAAGGTTTCCATTCTCTCGCCCCCCTTACAGTTTCACGCCTGAGAAGGACATAAAGGCCATCGCCATCAGCCCGGCGGTGATAAAGGTGATGCCCAGCCCCTGAAGCCCGTCCGGCACATCCGAGTATTTGAGCTTTTCGCGCACGCCCGCCATCGCGGTGATCGCCAACGCCCAACCGAAGCCGGATGAGATGCCATAGGTGGTCGCCTCGGCAAAGTTATAATCCCGTTCGACCATGAACAGCGAACCACCTAGAATGGCACAGTTCACAGTGATCAAAGGCAGGAAGATCCCCAGCGCGTTGTAGAGCGGCGGGAAATACTTATCGAGAATCATTTCGAGGATCTGAACCATCGCTGCGATCACGCCGATATAGGAAATCAGCCCGAGAAAGGTCAGATCCACATCCGGGAACCCGGCCCATGCCAATGCGCCCGGTTTCAGCAGGAAGGACAGCAACAGGTTGTTGGCGGGCACGGTGATGGCCTGCACCACCATGACCGATATTCCCAGGCCGATGGCAGTCGAAATCTTTTTCGACACGGCGATGAAGGTACACATGCCAAGGAAAAAGCTGAGCGCAAGGTTTTCGATAAAGACGGCCTTCACGGCCAGAGAGATAAGCCCTTCCATCAGTGCGCCTCTACCTGCTGGATTTTGTATTCACGTTCTTCGACCTGGTTCGGCTTCCACGTGCGGAAAGCCCAGATCAGCAGGCCGATCACGAAAAACGCCGAAGGTGGCAGCAGCAACAGGCCGTTGGGTACGTACCAACCGCCATTATTGACCGTTTGCAGGATTGTCACGCCAAACAGGCTGCCCGATCCAAACAACTCCCGGATAATGCCCACCAGCATCAGGATCAGGCCATAGCCCATGCCGTTGCCAAAACCGTCGATGAACGACGCTACCGGCGGGTTTTTCATGGCGAATGCCTCGGCTCGGCCCATAACGATACAGTTGGTGATAATCAGGCCGACAAACACCGACAGGGTCTTGGAAATCTGAAAGGCATAAGCCTTGAGGATCTGATCCACCAAAATCACTAGCGAGGCGATGATCACCATCTGCACGATGATTCGGATCGAACCGGGAATCTGATTGCGCAAAATCGAAATGAACATCGACGAAAACGCAGTCACAAAGGTCACCGCCAGCGCCATGACAAAGGCCACCTGCAACGACGAAGTCACCGCCAAAGCTGAACAGATGCCCAGCACCTGCAGGGTGATCGGGTTGTTGTCGACAAGGGGGTCGACCAACAGCTCTTTCTTGGTCTGCGACATCAGATCTCTCCTGCTTGCAGTTTGGCCAGGAACGGCGCGTAACCCGCATCGCCCATCCAGAATCTCACCAGGTTGTCGACACCGACAGTGGTCAGGGTCGCACCTGCCAGGGCGTCGATGTAATAGTCGGGCCCGGCCGCAGGCTGCGACTTGGCGACGGTGATCTGCAACACTCCCGCGTCGTCGCGCAGCTTCTTGCCGTTCCACAATGTCTTCCAGCGCGGGTTGTCCACCTCAGCACCCAAACCCGGTGTCTCACCATGCTGATAGAATTGCAGGCCGAAAATGTCGTTGCCGTTCTTTTCCAGCGCGATGAAGCCGTAGAGCGTAGACCACAACCCATAGCCATGCAGCGGCAGGATCACCTTGTCCAACGCTCCGCTGTCGTCGCGCAGCAGATAGATGACCCGATACTTTGCCTTGCGACCAATGCCTGCGGGATCGTCGTCAAGCGCGACGCTCAGGTCCGGATCGCCGGCAGCGGCCAAATCGTCAAAGGTGGCCGGCTCGAACTGATCGTCCACAAAATCGCCCGTTGCCAGGTCCAGCACATGCGGCTCGAATGCGGCAAATGCTTCGGTGACATTGACGCCGGGTTCATACACCCCCGCCACCTGCAGGATATTGACCTGCTTGTCCTTCAGCTTGTTGGCCTCCTGCACCGGGCGCAGGCTGACCGCGGCGGCCGACACGATCATCGAGGCAACGAGACAGACCGCAACAGCAATAAAGATCGTTTTGCCAACTGAATCTGGTGAGGCCGCCAGAAACCGGGCAATCGCGCCCTTGCGTTCAGGGGATTGCGTATCAGACATGGCGACGCGCCCTCCGTTTGATGTTGGCCTGAACGACAAAATAATCGATCAGCGGTGCAAAGACGTTGCCGAACAGTATGGCCAGCATCATACCTTCGGGAAAGGCTGGGTTGATCACACGTATTAACACAACCATGACACCAATCAGGGCGCCATAGACATAGCGACCGGCATTGGTGTGGCTGGCCGAGACCGGCTCGGTCACCATGAAAGCCAGACCAAAGGCGTAACCACCCAATACGACATGCCAGTACCAGGGCATAGCGAACATCGGGTTCGTCTCGGACCCGATCAGGTTCAGCAGCCAGGTGAACGCAATTGTGCCTGCCAGACATCCCACAATCAGCCGATAGTTGGCGATCTTGGTGATCAGCAGGAAGGCTAGACCGATGATGCAGGCCAGCGTCGAGGTTTCCCCTATACTGCCTTGGATGGTGCCATAAAACGCGCTCCACCAGGTGATACCGTCAGCGGCCAGCGCCTGATAGCCTTCGGCAGCCGACACAGCCAGAGCCGTCGCACCGGAAAACCCGTCGACCGGGGTCCACACGGCATCGCCCGACATCTGCGCGGGATAGGCAAAATACAAAAACGCCCGCCCCACCAAGGCAGGGTTGAGGAAGTTCTTACCAGTGCCACCGAAAACCTCTTTGCCGATCACGACACCAAAAATAATTCCCAGGGCAACCTGCCACAGAGGCGTAGTTGCTGGCATGATCAGGGCGTAAAGCATCGAAGTGACAAGAAAGCCTTCATTCACCTCATGCCCGCGGACCGTTGCGAAAATGACCTCGAAAATACCGCCTGCCACCAACGTGACGACATAGATCGGCAGGAAGTACATGAGCCCGTGCATGACATTGGCAAAGATGCTGTCCGGACTAAGCGAAATGCCAAAAACCTGAAGAATTGCAATTCGCCAGCCGGTTGCCGACTCTGGGCCAAGCGCGGCAATGGCCGAATTTGCCTGATAACCGGTGTTCCACATTCCCCACAGGATGCAAGGAATAGTGGCAATCACGACATATGTCATGATCCGCTTCATATCTACATAAGACCGCGCATGAGGAGCAACGGTGGTTACGGTTTTCGGAGTGTAGATGAAGCTTTCCACCATCTCGTAGATCGGAAAAAGCTTCTCGTACTTGCCGCCCTTGGTAAAGTTCGGCTCGATCCGGTCAAAGAAGTTACGCAATCCCATTCGGATCAGCCCTCCTTTTCAATCTTGTTCAGGCAGTCGCGCAGTGCCAGCCCGTATTCGTATTTCGCCGGACAGGCAAAGCCCACAAGGCCCAGATCCTCTTCGTCCAGTTCAAGCGCACCCAGTGCCTGAGCCGTATCCGTATCCATCACCAGCAAGGCCCGAAGCAATTGTGTGGGCAGGTAATCCTGCGGCATCAACTCTTCGAACACGCCTGTTGGCACCATTGCACGGCGGCCACCGTTCAGGTTGGACGTAAAAGCATAGAGTTTCCTGGAAAAGGACGAGCCCAATACAGGCTGGACGGAATACTTGGAAGGCATTGGTCGGATCCAGCCCATCGGAATCTGATCGTGATCCTCTCGGATGATACAGATTTGACGGGCAAACCTCCCCAGATATGCGGTTGGTCCGTCGGCATGTTTACCCGACAGGATCGAACCCGAGATAATGCGGGGCGTTCCGTCCACATTTACCTCATCCCGTGTCAAGTCGTCCGTGGAGGCGCCCATCACGGTGCGGATCAAGCGCGGCTGACGCGCACCGGGTCCGGTCAAGGCGATCACAACACTCGGGTCCAGATGCCCGGTCTGCATTAAGCGACCAATCGCGATGACGTCTTGATAACCGATGGTCCAGACCTGCTTTTCCCCTGCAATCGGTTCGAGGAAGTGAATATGGGTTCCTGCCAGGCCCGATGGATGTGGACCGGAAAACGCTGCGGCCTCGACACCAGCAACATCCGCGCCGGGGATCGTGTCGCCTTGTTTCTGGCAAAGATAGGTCTTGCCTTCGGCCAGCTTGCTGACCGCTGCCATTCCAGCGGCAAAGGCTTCGGGTGCCTCGGCAATGATCGTGGCGGCATCAGCCGCCAAAGGGTCACTGTCCATAGCTGTCACGAAAATCGCGTTCGGTTTGGCACCGGGTTCCGGCATTTTCGAATAAGGTCGCGTGCGGAATGAGGTCCACAGTCCAGCGGCGCACAGTTTTGCAGTCACGCCTTCGGCGCTATGCGCATCGCCCACGCTCGAAAAAACCAAGCCCGTGTCATTGGCGTCGGACACTTCGATGACGACGCTCTGCAACACCCTGCGGGCACCCCGGTTGATGGCAACAATCTTGCCAGTCACCGGTGCGACCATCATCGCGTCAGGCGCATCTTTGTGACAAAAGAGCGGTGTACCCCGCTCGACACTATCACCTTCCTGCACCAGCATCTTAGGTTTCAGGCCAATGTAATCCCCACCCAGAACGCCAACGGTCGAGTATTCCGGACCCGGATGAATGGTTTGGTCGGGAGCGCCTTCTACCGGCAGGTCCAACCCTTTTTTCAGTTTGAAAGTTTGCATGCCGCTACGTTCTTCCAAGCCTCTTTCCTGCGCCAGCCTTGCTGACACCCTTACGGGGTCATGCAATAACGCGGTTTTTTCAGGTGCCCATCGCAAAAGCGTCAGATTGGGTCCAAATTCCGCAGGCGTAATTCTGATCACGGACCCTTTACGCGCGGATGCCCGTAAACGCAAACCTGTTACCGCCAAAAGTTAAGTTCAAACCGCAAAATCTTGGAGTTTTTCCATTAAGCTGGCTAAAAAAACTGCCCAAAATTGCGTGTCGCGCTCGCTGAGCTTCCAGTGTAAGCAACCGGAATGGAAAAAGACACAGACTTCGAAATCTTTCTTGTAGCCACTCCGGGTCTTGAAGCCCCCCTCGGTGCCGAGGCGCAATCCAACGGATTCGCTCAGGTCAAAACGATGCCTGGGGGTGTCACCTGCCGTGGCTCATGGACCGAGGTCTGGCGCGCCAACCTGACCTTGCGCGGCGCAAATAAGGTCCTGGTGCGTCTGGGCAGTTTTCCAGCCGTGCATCTGGCCCAATTGGACAAACGCGCGCGCAAATTTCCGTGGGGCGAGTTCCTGCGGCCCAATGTTCCGGTCAAAGTCGAGGCCACCAGCCGCAAATCCAGAATTTATCACGCCGGTGCTGCGCGGCAGAGAATTGAGCATGCGATATCAGAAACTCTGGGTGTTCCGATATCTTCCGACGCCGAAATCAGGATCTTGCTGAGAATCGAAAAAGACATCTGCACCATATCGGTCGACAGTTCGGGAGAGCTTTTGCACAAGCGCGGCCACAAAGAGGCAATTGCCAAAGCGCCAATGCGCGAAACGATGGCAGCCATGTTTCTACGAGACTGCGGGTTTAGCGGCACTGAACCGGTGTTGGACCCGATGTGCGGCTCGGGTACTTTCGTGATCGAAGCCGCCGAGATTGCCCTAGGGCTGCACCCCGGTCGGACCCGCAGCTTTGCGTTCGAAAATCTGGCGGGCTTCGACCCTGACCGCTGGCAAGACATGCGCAGCGAGTCAAACGTCGCTGAATGTTCTCTTACATTCTGCGGCTCAGACCGCAACGCCGGAGCAATCGAAGCCGCGACAGCCAATGCAGAGAGAGCGCAGGTAAACGCCAATACTCGATTTCAACAGCTTTCCGTCAGTGACATCAAACCCCCTGCGGGACCCGCCGGGCTGGTCATTGTGAACCCTCCCTACGGGGCGCGAATTGGAGATGAAAAGCGTCTGCGCTCTGTCTACGGCGTCTTGGGTAAGTCTCTGATGACCCGGTTTCGCGGATGGCGTGTCGGGGTGGTCACCAGCGCCCCGGCCCTGGCTCGGGCGACCCGTCTGCCTTTTCTGGCACCCGGTCCGGTGGTAGACCACGGAGGCACCAAGATCCGTCTGTACAAAACGAATCCGCTGCCATGAGAGTCGCGTGGCCTGCTTAGCCCATCCGATACCGGTTCAAAGACGGAAGATTCAGAAGACCGCTTCTCAAAATCCTCTTGCGCATCGGAAAAGCCCCGTATAGATCACCCGCCACGGTCGGAGTGTAGCTCAGCCTGGTAGAGCACTGTCTTCGGGAGGCAGGGGCCGGAGGTTCGAATCCTCTCACTCCGACCAGTAAAACAAGGCGCCCGAGGGCGTCTTTTTTAGCAGATCGACCGCAACAATATCCGCAACGCTTCGTCTGCTGGATGTACTTGGCTCTGTCGCAATCTACATCCACAACATACGGCAGAAGCAACTCGTATCTTCCAGTCTTGATCCCTGCGATATTCTTAACCTCTTCTGGACATATTGACCGATAAGGAAAGCCCGATTCACCAGTGGAAAAGATGCACACCTTTGAGGGCGCCAGAGGTGCGCGATTGGATCGAAGGCAGGGAATCCAGCAGCGATTGAACATGGGGGCCAACTGGGGGCCAACTGGGGGCTAAAGCCTAATAGAATTTATAAATACTTATATTTTCAAAACTTTAGTTGATCAAAATGGTGCGGGTGGAGGGACTTGAACCCCCACGCCTTGCGGCGCCAGAACCTAAATCTGGTGCGTCTACCAATTTCGCCACACCCGCAACTCAGCGCCGCAGCGCTGGAATGAAGCGGTCAATAACAAAGCTTGCTTCCGAGCGCGAGAGGTAAAATACACGTATCGCCAAGTTTGTAGATCCTCTGATGAGATATTGAGCAACCACGGTACCTCATGAAAATGTATAGCCCTAAGAGACTTGTCAGTGGAAAACTGATGGGAACATCAGTGGCCGTGAAACCCGATTTCCTGAGGGACAAAGACCACGCAATTTTGGAAGAGCTGTTCATTCCTGCCGAAGTTTAGATTTCGGCCAAGTTAGCCTGCGAAATATCTCGTTTACGTTGACCAAAGGCCAAAAAGACAAGCTGACAGCCTGTTGCCAGATCACCAATAGCGAATATAGAAATCATCCTTCACTGCCCTCACATGCTCATGGTTGAATCCTTGGGACGAAGCGCGGGATTACCCACCCCAACACCCCAGGAAACGCATCTGCGACCCTTTCCAACTCAGAGAGAGACTTCAGGTTTCTGAAATAACAAGAATGGCTTACTCGGCTGTGGTGCCCTTCACGGCCACACAGATTATCGAATGACCTGTACCGTCAAGTGCAAGCAATTGTGTTCCGCCGGTCCCCGCTCGGTTTCACACTGTAGGTGCCGAGTGGCGCTTGCGTCATAGGCATTCCCGCGCAGGTTGAGGCATTCTCAAGAGTGCTCCACCACAAAGCTGCCACATTTCAAACGCCAAAAAATCTTATTCACGTCAAAATAAGACCGCCTTGAAGGGTCTTGTTGTTTAGCAGGAGTTAATGAGTCTTTTTTGCCACTTTGGCGCCGGTACGAGTTTCCTGCTCAACTCCAGTACAAGGTTTACTGCTGTGACCGATCTGAATTCCTCCGCTACTGCCGAGCAAGAGGCTGTCTTCTTTGCTCGTGAAAGCTTTCTTGGCGAACTCAAGATCCTGAACCGGGACCATCCGAACACGGGCTTTGGGATTTCGCTCCGAACTCATTCCGGCGACCACTACCTGCTGGCCAATGCGCGTATGCCATTGCCCGCGGTCAAATCCGAAGGTTTCCCGACCGGACGCCGCGTTGCGTGCCTTGAAAACGGCGATCGCTTCAGCTCGATCGAGGTGCTGGCTGATGCCAAGGCTTACGAAACCATCAGCCCGCGCGCCGAGGCTGACATTTTGGGCAACGCTTTGGACCTGATCGCACGTATCGACACCCTGACAGGAATTCCAACGGGCCGTCCTTCGCTTGAACCCCGCATCGCTGCTACGGGAACCGGAGGTTAAGCATGGCGCGCAATGATCACCTGTTGTCTGTAGGCAACGAAGCTCTGGCGCCGATGACTTCGGCAATGTCATCACTGACGGCGCAGATTGATCAATTGACTGAGGTGGCTGATGCGCGCTCCTCGGCACGTCTGGCAACACTCAAGACCCGGATGGAAAACTTCACCGCCAGCATCACCATGGTCGGTCAGGTAAAAGCGGGCAAATCATCGATTGTAAACATTCTCGCAGGGCGCCCATCTTTGCTTCCGTCGGATGTGAACCCGTGGACGTCGGTCGTCACAACCCTGAACATCAACACGCGCCCGCCGGGCGATACCAAGGCCAAGTTCACCTTCTTTGAGCAGGAAGAATGGGACAACCTGATGGTCGGGGGTGGCCGGTTGGGCGAGTTGGCCAACCGTGCCGGTGCAGATGACGAGATGGAGGACATTCGCCGTCAGATTGGCGAGATGAAAGCAAAGTCCGAAGAGCGTCTTGGAAAGCACTTTGACCTGATACTTGGCCAAAGCCACCAATACGACCACTTCGATGAAGAACTGATCCAAAGATATGTGTGCCTGGGCGATGAGGACGACCCGGATATCAATCCAAAAACCGGCCGGTTTGCAGATGTGACCAAGTCGGCCGAGTTGTACATGGATATCCCTCAGTACCCGATTGCGCTGAAACTCTGTGATACGCCGGGTGTCAACGATACCTTCATGGTGCGTGAACAGATTACCCTGCGCAGCCTGCGCGGGTCCGAGGTCTGTGTTGTGGTGCTTGCCGCAAGCCAAGCCCTGACCACCATGGACATGGCCTTGATGCGGATCATCGCCCAATTTGAGAACCGTCAGATCGTCTTGTTTGTGAACCGGATTGACGAGTTGTCAGACCCGGTTAACCAGGTCCCCGAAATCCGCGACCGGATTCTGGACACTCTGAAACAGAACAACATCGACGCAAAGACTAGTGTCGTGTTCGGCAGTGCCTTGTGGGCTGAGGCAGCGCTGACCGGGAACCCCGAGATTCTGAACGAGGAATCCCGCGAAGCACTCAATACTTTTTATCTCGCTGCTGGATTCGGTGATCAGGCACCCTCGCTTGACAAAATCTGGGCATTGTCCGGATTGCCTGACCTGCTGCTGGCGATAAACGAGCGTATTGCAGAAGGTGCCGGAGCGCGACTGATAGACCGGGTTCGCCATCGCGCCCGCAACATTGCCAGCCAGATTCGTGCCACCGCCGTGGCAAAGACTCTGTCAGAGGGTGAAGGCGTCGCGCGTGATCTTGATGGTGTTTCGCCGGAAGATGCGATTGCGAAGGTTTCTGCGGAATATGAAAAGAAAGCGGCCGAACTGACCAACGCATTACGCGACAAAGTACTGGAGCGCCTGAACTCGGCCGAGGCAAGTTTTGTGAAGCGCGCAACAGATTCCCTGATCGCGCATCTTGAGATGAATGGCGAGCAAGGCACCTGGCAATACGACCCGGCTGGCTTGAGGACGCTGCAAAAAGCTGCCTATTTCAGTTTTGCCCGCGCAATGCGTAAGGATGCCGGGGCGCTCTACTCAACTGCGGCTGCAGATGTCGAAGCGCTGTATCACAAAATTCTTGGCAACCATCTGGGCGAGTTCAGCATCGAAGCACCTATCGTGCCGCGTGTTCCACCACCATTGGGGATTGGCCGGACGATTGCCCTGGACTTGCAAAGTACCTGGTGGCGACGCTGGTGGCAAAAGCGCAAAGGCTTTGAGGCATACGCTGCCGATTACACACGCCTGATCGCGTCCGAGGCAAATTCGATCACCAAGGATATCGAGGAAAACCAGATAGCGGCAGTGTTGGAAAACGTCCGCGCTATTCTGGCGGACTTCATGCGGGAACAGAAGGAAACGCTGCTGAGCATCTCATCATCAGCGGACAAAAACTCCGGCCAGGCCTCGGCAGCGATGGCGGGCCTGCAACCTCAGAAATCGCGAGACGAAATTCTGGGTGACATCCTGAAAGACCTAAGCAACGAAGCGGCATAAGTAGAAAAATGGCAAAAGATTCACAAACACGCTTTGTTTCACCGAAAGCATGGGAACGTATCGAGCAGTGGTCCCGTCGCAAACCGGTTTTCGCTTTGATGGGTGAATTCAGCGCTGGCAAGTCCACACTGATGAACTTTTTACTGCGAACGCAAACCTTGCCGACGCAGGTTACCGCGACCCAGTTACCACCGGTCTGGTTTAGCTGGGGCAGTGAAACACCATACATCAAGCGGCATGACGGAAGCATCGAACCCATCGAACTGGATCAGCTTGAGACTGTTGGCGTCAACGACGCGCAGTTCGTTCGTATCTTCCTTGAGGCGGATATTCTGGAAGCCGTCGATCTGATTGACACCCCCGGAATTTCGGACCCCAAGATCTCGACAGATGTCTGGCAGCGGGCAGTTGGACAGGCAAACGGGGTCATTTGGTGCACCCACGCGACCCAAGCCTGGCGCGAAACCGAACGCGCGACATGGGTTTCTCTGCCGGACCGCTTGCAACACAACTCGCTGCTGTTGGTGACGCGGGCCGACGCACTAAACCTTAAGGATCGTCAAAAGGTTCTGCGCCGCGTCAATCGCGAAGCCGGACACCTCTTCAACCGGTCCATTCTGTTTTCCGCCCGCGATGCGATCAATGCCCGTGACAAGACGGGCGACGCCGAAATGTGGTCGCGCAGCGGTGGCGGCAAGATGATCGACAGTTTTCTGGAAATCACAGAACAGATCATGGACAATCGCGCCGATCAGCTGGCGCGGTATCAGATCGACAAAAGCCAGTCCGGCGCATTCAGGGTTCAACCGCTGCGCCCTGCCAGCAAACCAGACGACCGAGAGGCGCTGGCGGACGTCACCGAAGCTACTCCTCTGCGGCTGGTCAATCCTTTGGAAAACGAACAGCGACCAGGAGCCGACGATCATAATGTCGTAACAAGTTTCCCCATCCGGCCAGCCCGTGTAGAGCGACGCCTTGACGAAGGCGAACGGGTTCGGATCAACCCGGAAGACGCTGAACGGCTGCGGGCTGAAATGGTATCAGACCCCGAGCAGATGCTCGATGAAACCGATACCAGCGACGAGTTGCGTGCCTTCTTCAAGGATACTGCGAACGATCCGCTTGAATTGAAGAATGTCGCCGGTCTGGAAGAAGACGTGGATGAGTTCGACCTGTCCGGTGAATTCGACGATGCTGATGATGCGGACGATCTGCTGGATGAAGCTCCAGATGCTGAAACGGGCGACAAGTCCGTTGATGACGTGCTGACCTCCTTAAACACGACGTTGCGGGAAGCCTCGGTCGAAGCGGATGAAATTGAAGTTTTCACGCCGGAAGTTGAATCGCGTGATGATCGGGGTATCGAAGTCTCGGTATCCTCCATTGCGGCGCTGATGGCGGCTCAGCCAGAGAACAACGCCGAGGATTACGAACCTGAGCCTGAGACAAACGGTTTAATAGAAGTCGTGGCCTCAGTCGAGGAAGAAGCCCGCAATATCAGTCACGAACCGCGCATTAATCTTCCGGAATCCGCAATCGAGTCGCCCCTTAGCGCGTCGGATATGTGGCGGGAAATCACAAACAACGAAGAGCTGCCAAAGGACGCAGACGGGCTTCAGAACGTATTCAAGGCCTTTCTTGCCGAATTTGACCAGATCGCAGTTGAATATAGTGCGAAACATTCCAAACACGCCCTGCAAGCCATTCCAAAGTCAAAAGAAAACAGCAGTGCAGAATGGCATGTTTTGTAAGGATGCCTTAATCAAGGCGCTGAGAAAAAGGACGATAAAGAGTTAAATGTCCATTCAGGATGCATTGAACACCGCGATTGAAACAATACCCGACTGCATCGCAGCCGGGTATATCGACATGGAGACCGGCATGCTTTTGGGCAGCAGTGTCTCTGATTCCGGTTGCGCTGAATCGCTGGACACTTTGGCAATCGCAGTGGCCAATCTGTTTCAGGGGCGTGGTGTCGCTGCATTTGAAGCGCTCTTGCACGAGGCCGGAAACACTGATGAGGAAAACGCCGGGTTCGGGGAAATCGCGGTGTTTTCAAAAGACCGATTGAACATCTTTTTGCGGACCCAGGAATATCCTGATCATGTGGTCTGCTATATCTGCCGCAACAGCGCGAATGTGGGACTGGCACTCACGAAATCGCATCTCAGCCTCAAGCCGGTTGCGGCCGCAGTCTGAACGGGACCAGAGGGGGTCACGGTATGATGGACACAGACATTCTCGACATGCTCGAAGATATCGGGCGGTCTTCGGTTGCGCGCCTGTCTCCGACGGTGATTGTCCCCGGTGAAACTGCAACAGCCCGTCGCGCGGCTGTACTGCGTTTCATTCGCGGAACAATATTACCCCGGCGACTGGAGCTGACCGCGGCAAACGGAAGCTGCCTGAAGATCGAAGTGAACAGCTCCCGGATCACGGATGTGTTTCAGGTGCCGTCCGGGCAGATCCCAGGTTTCGAAACGGAATCACGTACCGCGCTGGTCGACAAACTGGCCCAACTGATTTCAGACATTTCAGCCGCCCCTGCCCCACTGGAACTGATGTCTGGAAAACCCGCCTCGTCGCTGGAGGCTGATGATGTTGGTATCACCTTGAGTGAGATCGAGAATGCCTGCGCCGGAATTGAGCTTTCCTCTGAGCCCATCGTGTCTGTCGTTCCCGATGTTGAAAAATCTTCAGACAACAGCCCTGCCCCGGTAGCAGAGTCGGGCAACTCCTTGGCACAACAGTTTTTTGACGGGGCTGCACGCTTTGCCACAGGTCGTGTCCTTGTGGATAGTATGGAAAACACTGCGCTGGCTTTCGAAGGAACCTGCAAACCTTCCGAGGGAATGCACCCCAATCAAGAGATTTTGACACGTTTTGTTTCGGATCTTGCTGGTTGGAACAACGACACCCGGGACGAATTCGAAGGCCCACATCTGATCGTCATACGGCCATCGGGTGGTAAGGGTGCGGGCATGGCAGTTCTGAGCGATAACGAGCAGATTGCTGTGGCCATCCACGATGCCCGCAAACTTGGGGTGGTCATTAATCTGTGGACATCTTTGGGGGAGGTTGAGGAATGACTACCCCTAAAGCATTCAAATTTTCGACTAATTCAATGCGTTGTCTTTTTGTAGTCAGGGTAAAGAGTAATGAGTGAAACACATCGTCGCGAGCTTATTCGCATCGCAGAAGACATGAACGGGACGAGCAACGACGAAACACGTCAGTTCATATCGCGCATCATTGGTGATCTGGGGAAACTGAAACCGTCAGTTGCCTTTGTAGGACAAATCAAAGCAGGAAAGTCGCGCTTGATCAACGGCTTCACTGGTCAGGCAGAATACCTGCCGTCGGACGTGAACCCCTGGACGACCGTGATCACCGACATGCATTTCGGGCACCCGAACGGTCGAACCGAAGGAGCCGAGTTCCATTTCTTCGACAACTATCAGTGGCAATCACTGATCGCCGAAGGCGAAGAGTTGCGCAACATGTTCCCGGATGACGAGGACAGCTACAAGCGCGAGATGATCGAAGAGCAGGTCGAAGCCATGAAGACCCGGGCGCGTCGGCGATTGGGGGACAGTTATGAACAGCTGTTGGGTCAACATCACGATCTGGATCAACTGACATCCGATGATCTGGCGCGTTACGTGTGCGCTGGGGACGACCCCGCAGAAGATGGGACAGTTGACCCCGGCAGTGATCGCGGACTTTACAGCGACATCACGCGCAAGGCCGAGGTCTATTTTGACATCGGACATTTCCCATTCCCTCTGACCGTCACCGATACGCCCGGAGTAAATGACCCCCTGCTTATCCGTGAGGAGATTTCCCGCCAGTATCTCAAAGAATCCGATTTCTTTGTGGTGGTTCTTTCAGCGCATCAGGCGTTGTCGCGTGCGGACCTGAAACTGTTCCGGCTGATGCAGGCACTGGAACTTGGACAGATCGTTGTCTTCATCAACCGTGTCGATGAATTGGGCGGCGGGGCCGAAGATGCGGCAAAGGTGCGTCTGGATGTTGTAGACGGGCTGGAAAAAGCTTTGGGTACTTCGAATATCGATGTCCTGATGGGCAGCGCACAATGGGCGCATTATGCGCTGACCGGCGATGAAACCGGTGTGAATCACGATCATATTCTGGCGTGGTTGCGGGCGCACCCGGAACAGATGCAACAATACCTGAACGGTGTGGCAGAGATCAAACAAGGACCGGGGCCCATCAGCCGTGAGGCTGTCTTGCGGTTTGCCGCTATGATCGCGTCAGGCTTGCCCGACTTACGACGCCATGTCACTCAGGCGTTGACGGAGGGGCCGATAAACGAACAGTTGCGGATGGCGTGGCAGCATCTCGACAGCTTCGCGCGTGGCGAACTGGAGCGATCCCAGGTACATCTTCGTGCTCTGCAAGATGAAGGCAGCGCGGGTGCGCACAGCGCTGAGGACAGCGACAAGACGCTGGGCAATCTGCGCAAACTGATTGCGGACAAAACGCAGGACATTGTCAGGGACATGGACGACGTTCTGTCAAACCTGCGTGGGGTTATGGATGACACGGTGTCCGAGTCTGTCTTTGTTGTGGTGCGCGGGCCTGAAGGACAATCCCCATTGCTTGCCAAAGGTGGCGCGACCGAGTTGAATTTCTCACCACTGCGCGAACACATGCGCGAGCTGGTGCAAGGCGCCTCGCAAGTGGTTCGCCAACGCATGCTAAGCGAACTTTACGCGATCGACATGCAATGCAACGCCGCTTTACGGGCACTGCCGGGGTGGCAGGAGCCGGTCGACAATCGCATGAACACAAGTGCGGTACGTTGGTTCCGCCCGGACACCACTGCGCTAACCCGTGGCATTACGGTTGAGCTGCGTGTAAACTGGTTGTCGCGTCTGATATCGCGCAACAGTGTTGTGACGCGGGCCGAGCGCATGATCGTGCAGGAATTCGAGTTGATTGGCGATGACCTGATCGACACAACACGCGAAAACCTGCTGGACCGGTTGAAAACCGTTCTGGATCATTACTTGGCTCTTTTGGCAGGCCATCTTGAGCACCGTTCCGGGGCGGGTGAGTTGAATGCTCAGGCGAAAGCACAAGCTGCGTTCGAGCGGGCGCGCCGTATTACCGACGAGTTGGAAAGTGTCTTTGGAACAAACAACGTGGACGAACGACAGGCAGAGGCTGCGGAATGATTGAGTTTCCCGGAACCGAACAGGAAGTGCGGCAGCTGGAGCGCTTTCTGACAGCGACAGAAAAATTGTCGTCGGACCCGAAATTGGAGGATATGCGCACGCGGGCCCTCGCCCACGCAGAACGCCTGTCCAACGCGGTCAACATCGGTTTCGCCGGGGAGTTCGGAGCAGGCAAGTCAAGCCTTGCGAATATGCTGGCAGGGGCGGATATCCTTCCAACCGGGCCGCAGCATCTGAAGCTGCCGCTTGTCATCGTTGCCTACGCGGATACGCCCGAGACGACTGTCGGCTGGTGGAACAGGGAACCCAAGACATACTCTGGCATCGCGCTGGAAAAGGCCGCTGCGGATGAGCCGGATTTTATTTCGGTTGGATTGAACACACCTGCTCTCAAAGAGATATCGCTGTTCGATCTTCCCGGCTCTGGCGCATTGGATGATACATATAAACAGACGCTGGACCTGCTGAAATTCGTCGACTGTGCCATCTGGTGCACCAATGGCACAAGCGCATGGCGCGAAACCGAACGGCATTTGTGGGCGCAGGTGCCGCCCGAGCTAAGAGCCAACAGCCTGCTGGCGGTCACACATGCTGATCTGCCCCCGGTGCAGGCCGCTCTGGATCGGGTACTGGCCCGATTGAACAAAGAGAAAGAGGGACTGTTTCGCGCTGTGGTCCCAATTGGCACGCCCGTCGCGGTGCGCGCCATGGCTCAAGAGCCGGAGCCTGATTTCGATCTTTGGGAAAACTGTGGTGGCCAGGAACTCGCGGAAAAGGTCCTTGATGCGGCGTCTGACCGGCGGCGCAGTGACCTTGACGCTGCCCGGAAGGATCTGAAGCACGAGTTTCTGCCATTCCTGGAAGCATTGAAAGGGCCAGAGCCGGAACCGGCCGTCAACGATGCTGCGTCAATGCAGTCAACGCTGGGGTCTGCCCTTCCGCCACTGAACAACCCCATTCTTGAAGACTGGCTGGCAGCTATTGCCAGCATTTATGAAGATCTGCGTGACACCGCTGCCATCGAACCCGCGGCCTTTTTGCAAAGCTGCCAGGAAATCGTCGAAGATTTCGCGGAACGGTTGGACCAAGGTGGCGAAATCGATCCGGATGCTGACTGGATTCCGGCCGAGTTTGAAAAAGCGACTGACTTGTTATTGTTGCTTCAGTTTGAAAGCGGCGATGCGCCTTTGAAAGACGCAATCAACATACTTGTGCAGCTTGGTGATAACCTTGCCTGGGCTGGCAGTACCGTTGCCGCAGCACAATCCAAAACCGGGACCTAGCACTTTCCATCAGGATTGAAGCGATTCGAAGGGCCGAAGAATCGGCCCTTTATTGTTTCGAATTCGTAGACCAACAGACCTGTTTGGGGTCATCAGTTTTCGTTTTCCCCACCCCTTTGGCCAATATGTAGTATTTGCATGTAGTAGACATACTATATATGCCAAATTCAAAAAAACGATCCTTAGTGAAGCCATCAGGCGGCCCCATTAAAGTCAAATTTGAAACGTCTAACCGTTCTTAAGTGTCCTGCGGTTGTTTTTTGGTTGTGAGTTCGTGGGCTGCCGGCCCTGTTAAATAAAGCCGCAAAATGAGTAGAACGGGCGGATTGAAATGAGCCACAACCAGGCTGTCGGTGCAACGCACGACGAACCAAAGATTGAAGGACTGCAACCGGGCGCAAAGCTGTTGCGCGGTCAGTACGAGATTATCCGGTATCTCAGCAATGGCGGATTTGGGATCACCTATCTTGCGCGCGACAGCCTTGAGCGCGATGTCGTGATCAAGGAATGCTTCCCCGGTGCATTGTGCCGTCGCAACGGGGACCAGGTTGAGCCGAACGACCCGTCTTACAAAGACGATCTGCGCGCCATTATCGACCTGTTTATTCAGGAAGCCCGCAATCATGCACGTCTGGTGCACCCGAATATTGTCGACGTGCATCAAGTGTTCGAAGACAACGATACCGCCTATATCGCGATGGATCTGATCCGCGGTTGCGACCTGCTGGACTATGTTGAAAATCCGGAAAACGTCGGCGGCCCTGACTTTATAGTGCAGGTAACGGAAAAGATGCTGTCCGCGGTGTCGTTCATCCACCAAAGCGGGATGCTGCACCGAGACATTTCTCCCGACAACATCCTGATTGACGAGAACGGAAACCCGGTTCTGATCGATTTCGGTGCCGCGCGTGAGCAAGCCGCAAACAAGTCGGCCGCATTGTTGACCCTACGCGTCATAAAAGACGGGTATTCGCCGCACGAGTTTTACGTCCGTGGTGCCGAACAAGGGCCCAGCAGTGACCTCTATGTTTTGGCTGCAACCCTTTACCATGCGATCAGTGGCGAACGCCCGGTCGACGGTCAAAGCCGCCTGAATGCGTTCAACAACGGGCAGGACGACCCTTATGCACCCTTGGCGGGCCGCTTTGACGGATACCCCGATGGATTCCTCGAAGCAATCGACAAGGCAATGGAAGTGCACGCAACGGACCGTTTGCAGACAGCCTTGGATTGGCTGCGCATGTTCCGCGGACCTGGCGTGATGTTCGATACATTCGCCTATCGCCCGGTTTCTGTGATTGTCGGCATGGATCGCATGGACAAGGAAGAAGAAAAGGCGCGGATCAAGGCCGAAAGCGAAAATGCCGAAGCGGTTGTGACGGCTCTGCTCGCCGGGAACTCGGACATTGTTCGCGAAAACGAAAAAAAGAATGAACCCGAGATGGCAAAGATTTCTGCAAAAGCGGAAACACCGGTCGCAGTTGATACCGTGGTTCAGAGCGGATCCGGTGGCAGCGGCAAGATGATCGCTGGTGCAGCAGTGCTTGTGGCAGCGTTGGCTGCAGGCGGTTTCTTCGTGATGTCCGGCGACAAAGGTGAAGAACAAGCTGAGGTTACGGCGACGCTACCTGAAGCAACCACACAAACTGCCGAAGCAGAACCGCCCGCGGTGGAAGAACCCGTGGCGGAAACACCTGAACCCGAAGTCGCGGTCGCTTCAGAGCAACAACCTGAACCAGAAGAGCCTGTCGAGCAGGCGCAAGTTGAACCTGCGGAACCAACCGCCACAGAAATAGCGTCCGAATCTACCGAGACGGCCGGTGTTCAGGAGCAGCCTGCAGAACAAGAGATTGCGGCGGCTGTTGCCGAACCAGATGCTGACGTTGCTTCCGGCACTCCAGCCGAACAACAGGTATCTTTTCACCATTGGGATGTTGAAATCCCCTTCCAGACGTCCCGCCGCCGCACCGCAACAGGTGCAACTATTGCGGTTACCGGTGTGGACGCCAATCAGGACATGAGCGTTATCGGCGAGTGGGTGGAAACCGGAGTTGTGATCTTTACTCTGAACGGCAACCCGGTTCGTCAGGACATCTCTTTCGCAGCGCAAGTCCTGGACAAGCTGAGCGTCGACCCAGATGGCTTTACACGGGTTGCAGCCCGCTACCGGCCGCTTGGAAAGACCCGCGCGCAGAATGGCCTGCTGGCATTGCCTGTGCTGCGCTCGGTAGGATTGGAGAACGGTTACTCGTTCACAGTCAGCAACTCGGGAAGTGAAGGGTGGCAAACAAAAGTGAGCTCGGTTCCGGCCGAGGCGACGGTTAGCCTGCGAAAAGGCGATGTTCTGTTGAGCGAAAGCCAGACCGGCATGACATTGGATGAGTCCGAAAGCATTGATGGCATGCTGGCTGCGCTGGTTTCCGACAGTCAGCCAGAGGCAAAGCTGACCGTGTTGCGCAACGGTGCTGAAGTAGCTGCGACCATGCAGCTAGCGCAGGAGTGATCTGACCGGTTCATTTTTGATCTGCCAGTGTGTGTTTACTGAGGGCGGCGTTCAGTTTGCCGCCCGGCGGGAACCGGCCCGCCGCAGAGAGTACCAGTTTCCATGTTTCAATTGAGTGTCTCTGCGTTGTTCCACGCAGGGTTAGGTAGCAGCCCCATGGCACAAAAGGTCCGTGCCAACAATTCGAAGGTGTCGACACCATGTTCAAATACAAAAGCCCTCTGAGCCGGCTTCTCGAAGGTGCCGGCAAATCCAAAGAAGATGATGTAGCTGAAAATGCTCATGCAGCAGACAGCGCTGTGCCTGAAACGGTAAAGCAGGAGCCTATCGCGGACTTCAACGCGCTGCGCGCCGCACTGGCCGGTGGAAACATGACGTCTGACTCTTACGAAGAAACAGACGAGCTTATCCCTGAAGAGAAGATGCCGGAATTCGACGAAGTTGCGGCTGAAAACGCGGAAGAACCGGTTGAAGTGTCCATCTTCGTTGAAGATGCAATTGACGAGGACGACCAAGATACCAAGAACTTGATGGCCGACCCCGACGATGACGAAATCTCGGACGATCATATCATCACTTTGCATGTAGCCGACGAACCTGCCGAAACACCGGATGAAGATACGCTGCCTCTGGATGTAGTGGAAATGAGCGCGCCGGAAGCGGTGGAAGCTGAGGTTGCAGCCCCATCCGTGCAAGAACCGGCATTGGTAGAAGAGGTTGCCGTACAGACTCAACCCACGCCTGCCGCCCCGGCCGAAGACCGTCGCTCGCGGGTCAAAACAACGTTCCTTGGGTTTGAGCGTGCGGACACGCATGTTCAGGAATTGATTGAAACATCAGAACCCGTCTCAAAAACCGAAGCCGCTCAGGAAACATTCCCGGTTGGTTGGCTGGTGGTGACGGCAGGTCCCGGACGGGGCGCCAGCATCACCCTGACCGAAGGCCTGATGCAAATCGGTCGAAACGATGACCAGGCGATCCAACTGGATTTCGGCGACACAGGTATTTCACGTTCGAACCACGCCGTTATTGCTTATGACCCCGAAGATCGAAAATGCTATCTGGGGCATGGCGGAAAAGCCAACCTTGTTCGCCTGAATGGTAAACCCGTTCTGAGCACAATCGCGCTCTCCAGCGGTGATCTGATCCGCATCAGTGAAACCTCAATCCGATTTATGGCCTTCTGCGATGAAGGTTTTGATTGGCGGGATTCCTGATAGATGCTGGCGACTCCGGCATATGATGTTGCACTGATCCTGAACCAGGGTCAGCGGGAAACGCAGGAAGACGCGATTGCTGCGCGCATGTTCGATGCATCGGACGCGGGCTATATTGCGATCGCTGACGGTATGGGTGGCCACGAGGCGGGCGAAGTGGCTTCAGAAATGGTGATTACCGCCTGGCGGAACGCGCTGGATAGCGAGCTAGAAGCCGATACCTTAAACGAAGGAGCCGCAATTGACGCGCTGCCGTTGGCAGCCATGCAAGCCAATGCAGCGATATCCGACCATAACGAGGCACAGGGCCAGGGTTTCAACATGGGCTCCACCTTGTTGGGTGTCCTCTTTCTGGGTCAGCGTGTGTTCAGGATATCGATCGGAGACAGCCCCCTTTACCTGTTCCGCGAAGGCAGGTTGACACAGGTGAACGAAGACCACTCGATGGCCCCCGTGATCGACGCAAAACTGGCCGCGGGTGAGCTTTCGGAAGCTGAAGCACGGGGATTGGACAGAAACCAACTGACGTCGGTGATCATGGGGGGTGCCATTCCAAAAGTGGATTGCCCAGAAGACCCACTGATCGTGTCACCCGCTGATATTCTGATCCTTGGCAGTGACGGGCTTCAGTATCTCAGCGACGCTGAGATTCAGGAAATTCTGCGTGAACACCAGCAAGATCTGGCACAGGAAATCGCCGAAGCCTTGCAACTGGCTGTCCAGGCCAAGGACGATCCCGATCAAGACAATCTGTCGATCGCAGTCGCGAAACTTACCAGAAAATAACCAGGCAAAGCAACAGGACCCATGAGAAAACACCTTATCATATCAAGCCTTGCCCTTGCCGCCGCCACCGGCGCGGCGTCAGCGCAAGAGGCATGTTCAAGCTACGAGATTCAGCGCGGCGACAGCCTGCGGGAATTGGCAATCCGAGTTTACGCGACCGAAGATTTTCGGCCAATCTACGATGCGAACCGGGATGTTATCGGCACAAACCCCAATATCATTCGTATTGGTGACGTTTTAAATCTGCCATGTCTGGAAGATGTCGGGCGCGCACCTGAGCTGCCAGACACGGAAGCCGGACGCCTGGCAGCGGAAATGGCCTCGGAACTGGTAAAAGCTGCCGAAGAACGCGCGGAAAAAGCCGTGGCCGAAGCGGAAGCGCGCGTTGCAGCGGCAGAAGCTGAGGCAAAGAAGGCGAGTGAAGATGCGGTCGTGGCTGCACGTGCCGCAGCAAAAGAAGAGATTGAGGCAGCCCGCTCGGAAGCCGCCGCACTGATCAGAAATGCTAACGCTGAAACGCGCCCTGAAATTCGTGATCGTCAGTTGCTGTTGATCACCGGCGGCAATTACGCTCCGTTTACAGACGAAGCGCTGCCCAACCGGGGGCTTTATACGCAACTGGTTGAGACAGCGATGCTGCGGGCCGCGCCAGAACAAGCGTATAAAATTCAGTTCGTGAACGATTGGTCGTCGCATCTGGATCTGTTGATGCCAACACTTGCTTTTGATGGCACTTTCCCCTGGTCGCGCCCAAATTGCGAAGATGCAGAAGCGCTGTCCGAAAGCGACCGCAACCGGTGTGAGACCTACAATTTCTCGAACCCGTTCTACGAGGTCGTGGATACATTCTTTGCTCGCGACGGATCGGGGTACGAACAAACGTTGACATATGCAGACTTTGCCGGAACAACGATCTGCCGCCCGGAAGGCTGGTCGCTGTCTCATATGGACGCGGTGAGCCTTTACGAACCCGTCATCAAGTTGCTGCGGCCCACGTCGCCCGACGACTGCTTTCACGCTGTGATGAACGGAACCGCCGATATCGTGGCAATCGAGGCGCATCTGGCCGAGGAAGCCATCGCGCGGCTTGGCTATAAACACCGGATTATCGAAAACCCCAACCTGGCGGCGATCAAGTCGCTTAATGTCATGACCCATAAAGATAATCCTGATGGGGAAGCGATCTTGGAGACGCTGAATCAGGGTCTGGCAATCATGCAGCAGTCTGGCGAATGGCGCGACATCGTTTCGACCGCCCTGCGCCATCAAATGGAAAATGGATAAGGCCATGTTTGGCCTGACAAACAAAAGTCTGGAGGAAGTGGAAATGTTTAACGAGAAGATTAAGAAACTAGTGCTGTCGGCAACCGCCATCACAGCTCTGAGCGCGGGTGCTGCCGCTGCACAGGAAGCGTGTACAAACTATACAGTGCAAGACGGCGACACGTTGGCAACCATCGCCATCGCCGCCTATGGCACCTCGAACTACCAGCCGATCTTCAACGCGAACAGGAACGCTATCACAAACCCAGGGTCTCTTAATCCTGGGCTGGTGCTGGCCCTACCCTGTGAAGACGGCAGCCTGCCGAACGGCCAAAGCGCGCAGGAAATCATCGCTGCTGAAGAAAAGCGCGCAGCCAGCGTCAAGCGCTCGAATGTCTATGCGCCGCCGATCAAGATGGTGGCGGGTAACGGATGGGAACCGTTCACAACCGAATCTCTGAACGGCGGGGGCATCATGACCCGCCTGGCAACGACCAGCCTTCAGCGGGCCGGAAACAGCCGTGAGTATTCAGTCAGCTTTGTCGACGACTGGAGTTCGCATCTGGATACACTGTTGCCGCTTGGTGCCTTCGATATTTCAATTGCATGGACCGTTCCGGATTGTACCAATCGTACATACGAATGGTCCCCGGAAACCGAAGCTCGCTGCACTCAATTCGTAGCTTCCGTCCCGGTTTACGATATCGTCGGTGGCTTCTTCACACTGCCGGAAAGCGAATACGCAAGCGCGACCAGCTTCAAGGACCTAGAAGGTTCGACTATTTGCCGTATGGCAGGCTGGAGCATGGTTGTTCTGGAAGAACAGGGACTGAACCGCGAGAACACGACTGTGGTTCAACCGAGCTCGGCCCGTGATTGCCTTGACGCTGTATTGACCGGAACCGCAGATGTTGCGGCATTCGAAGTTGATCTGTTCGCATCGACAATGAAAGACATGGGTTTGACTTCGGCTGACATCGTTGAGAACCCCTATGTGTCTACACTGTCGTCGATGAGCTTCCTTGCGCATCGCACCAACCCGTTCGCGCGCGAATACATCGCGATGATGAACAAGGGTCTGATCGAAATGCGTCAATCCGGTGAATGGTACGCGATCATCTCGGATACGCTGCGTGAGCAAAACGCAAAGTTGAACGCGGCTTCGAACTGATCCCTTGGTTCAGCTGAAACTTTGGGGCCGGTACTTGAACCGGCCCATTTTTTTTGAATTATCAGGGCGTTTCAATCGGATGCCAAAATTCGGCCATTTATCTGCTTCAGAAATGCCTCATGCGCGCAGCATCTTGGGAATGAAGTGCAATTTTCCTTCAAATGACACACCCGAGCGAGCTTGAGTTACGTATGATACAGGCTGCCTTGAAATTAAGAAACGGATCTCTGACACGGGCGTCATTGCCGGGGCTGGAGGTTGCTGTTATCTTACCGTGTTACAATGAGGCGATTGCCATTGGTGAAACTGTCAAGCAGTTCCGCGCCGCCCTGCCGGAGGCGGTAATCTACGTATTCGACAACAATTCCACGGACGGCTCAGCCAGAATGGCGCAAGACGCTGGCGCGCTGGTCTATTCTGAAACATATCAGGGTAAAGGCAACGTTGTCCGTAGGATGTTTGCTGACGTAGATGCGGATGTCTACGTTATGGCAGACGGGGATGCGACCTACGACAGTATGGCAGCACCTGACATGATTAATCTGCTGGTCTCGCAAAACCTTGATATGGTTAACGGCGCGCGTGTTAACGAGGACATTCAAGCCTATCGTAGGGGTCATAAGTTTGGAAACGCCTTGTTCAGCGGACTGGTGAAATTCTTCTTTAACAGCAAAATCAACGACCTGCTGTCCGGTTATCGTGTTTTCAGCAGACGCTTTGTCAAAAGCTTTCCAGCGGTTTCCAACGGTTTCGAAATTGAAACTGAACTTACAGTGCACGCGATGCAGATGCGTATGCCGATTGGAGAAGTAGAGACAAAATATGTCTCACGGCTTCCGGATTCGAACTCCAAACTGGCCACATATTCAGATGGGTGGCGAATTCTCAAAATGATTGGCCTTTTGATCAAAGACGAAAAGCCAATCGCGTTCTTCCTGTCTTTGGCATTGTTGATATTCTTACCTTCGCTGTTCGTGTTCGTATCGGTTTTCCGCGAGTTTTTGGAAACTGGCTTAGTTGACCGAATTCCGTCCTTGGTTGTCGCGGTATCCGGTTTTGTCGGAACCATGCTGTCAATCGTGTGCGCGCTGATCCTGGAATCTCTGGCACTTGCCCGGCGTGAGGCGCGTCGCCTGTCTTATCTGCGACACAAAGGTGTTGCAGCGTACGGAACGAAAAGAACACAGACGCCGATTGCCAACCCAGAACCCCGGCGCGTTGGCTAAGACCCAGTCTCCAGTATTTTTGTGAGCACTCGATATAGTGTTCGTGTTCAACCATGGTTGAACTGCTTGGCTGCCCAGCAAATTCTGAGAACCAAAATGAAATGACCAGCACCCCAAATGCTGGTCATTCTCTGAGTGAGTGATAAGGCCCTGAGGCATCACCAGTGAAATTCTGTGTTATCCAAGGTTTAAAACAGTCAGAGCTGCCGTGCTATTAGGGGAATCCCGTAAGTACAAACAAATTCATTATAAAGCATTGTAAATGCATAATACTTTTCTCAGCCCACTTTCCGTGACAGTGTCGACGATACAAAAAAGGGACCGCACAACTGTGCCGGTCCCTTTCCGTGTTTTGAACAGGCAAAGGATCACCTGTTTTGCCGTTAGCGATTAGCCGATGATTGCGTTCAACGTTGTGCTGGGCCGCATAACCGCTGCCGTTTTGGCCGGATCGGTGTGATAGTAACCGCCCAAATCCGCAGCTTGACCTTGCGCTGCGGCCAACTCCGACAGGATTTGCCCTTCGTTGACGGCCAGATCCTTGGCCAGTGATGCAAACTCGGCAGCCAGTTCCGTATCTTCGGACTGGGCGGCCAAAGCCTCAGCCCAGTAGCGTGCAAACCAATAGTGGCTGTCGCGATTGTCCGGCTGACCAACTTTGCGGCTGGGTGAGCGGTTGTTGTCCAGAATACCCTGCGTCGCCGCTTCGGCCGCTGCACCCAGAATGCCCGCTTTTTCGTTGCCTTTGCTATCGGCAAGGAAGTTCAGAGATTCACCCAACGCACAGAACTCACCCATCGAATCCCAGCGCAGATGGTTTTCCTCGACCAACTGCTGCACGTGTTTGGGCGCCGAACCACCAGCTCCAGTTTCGAACAAACCGCCACCGTTCATCAGTTTGACGATGGAGAGCATCTTGGCCGAAGTACCCAATTCCAGGATAGGGAACAGGTCAGTCAAATAATCCCGCAGCACGTTGCCGGTGATGGCAATCGAGTCATTACCTGCTGTGATCGTCTCCAACGACTGACGGGTCGCTTCGCGCGGGGCCATGATCAGGAACTTGTCGGCCACGCCAGCGGCCTCAAGCGCCGGTTTGACATATTTGATAAGCTCTGCGTCATGGGCCCGGTTTGCGTCCAACCAGAAAATCGCCTCGGAACCTGTCAGACGCTGACGGTCCATGGCCAACTGAATCCAGTTCTCGATTGGCGCCTTTTTGACGGTGCAGGCGCGCCAGATATCGCCGGCCTCAACACCGTGGCTGTGCAACGTTTCACCATTGGCCAGAACGATGCGGATTGTACCATCCGCCGGTGCCTCGAAAGTTGTCGGGTGCGAACCGTATTCCTCGGCTTTCTGAGCCATCAGGCCCACGTTCGCCACGGCTCCGGCAGTGGACGGGTTCAACGCGCCATTGGCTTTGAAGAACTTAATGGCCTCATCATAGACGGTCGCGTAGCAGCGATCAGGGATCACACAGTTGGTGTCACCTTTGGCACCCGTCTCATCCCAGCCCTTACCCCCGGCGCGGATCACTGCAGGCATTGAGGCATCAATGATTACATCCGATGGGACATGCAGGTTCGTGATTCCGCGGTCCGAATCCACCATATACATGGACGGGCGGTCCGCCTTGAGCGCGTCGATGGCCGTCATGATGTCGGCGTGACCCTGTACGCGCTCCAGCAGAGCGCCCAGACCTGAATTTGGGTTCACACCCAACGCATCCAGTTCCGCGCCAAACTTTTCGAACACGGGGGCCAGCCAGGCTTTGACCGCATATCCAAAGATGATCGGGTCTGAAACCTTCATCATCGTGGCTTTCATATGCAGCGAGAACATGGTCCCGTCTTTCTTGGTGTCCTCAATGGCATCTGCAAGGAACGTAGACAGTGCCTTGACCGACATGAAAGTCGCGTCGGCTATGGTTCCTTCTTCCAGCGACCAGCCGTCTTTCAGAACGGTGACGTCACCATCCTTGCCCACAAATTCAATTTTAGCATCGCCTGCTTGTGCTGCGGTAATGGTGGCCGAAATCTCGTTTGCATAGAAATCATTGGCCGACATTGACGACACTTTGGTCTTGCTGTCCGACGCCCATTCGCCCATCGAATGCGGGTTGTTCTGAGCATAGTTTTTCACCGCACGCGCCGCACGGCGGTCGCTGTTCCCTTCGCGCAGAACCGGGTTAACAGCAGAACCTTTGATCGCGTCATAACGGGCGCGGATCGCCTTTTCCTCATCCGTTGCAGGTTCTGCGGGGTAGGTCGGAATGTCGTAACCCTGCGATTGCAGTTCTTCGACGGCCGCAACCAACTGTGGAACCGAGGCAGAGATATTCGGCAGCTTGATGACATTGGCATCAGGTGTCTTCACCAAGTCGCCCAAATCAGCCAGATCGTCGCTTACACGCTGATCGTCGGTAAGGTTCTCGGGGAATGCTGCCAGAATACGTCCCGCCAGAGAAATATCTTTGGTGCCAACGCGGACGCCCGCAGCAGATGCGAACTTGCGGATGATGGGCAGGAACGAGGCGCTGGCCAGCTCTGGCGCTTCGTCTACAATGGTATACAATATGTCGAAGTTCGATTTATCTGCCATATTCTTTTACCTTTTTTAAGCCTTTCGGGGCGTGCGATCCAAGAGTTGCAACCACAATTGCGTGGCGTGAGAGGGGCTAAACCACGATACAGCCCCTGGGTGACTCTGTTTTGACAGGGCTTCCCTTAAATCACGTTTGACTTGGAATCAATCGCATCTGCCCGCGCGTTTTGCCACGGGTCAGATAAAGTGTCGTGTAACTCTTGGGGCGGGGAAGACTGTCCATGGGCTGGAAAGCCTTGATTAACGATACCGTTGCCCGGTCTCTGGATCAAAAAACATCACACGCTCTGGCTGTATGGCGATGCCGATCCGATCTCCGGTTCTGCTTCTCTGATCGTCCCGTTCCTCAACGATAAGTTTGTCATCATTTGGTGTCCGTAAATAGGAATAGGAAACACCACCCAAGGCTTCGGTCAGGTCCACGGTGCAGGCATCGGCCGAACGGTCAATCTGAATATGTTCGGGCCGCATGCCCAATGTCACCTTGGTCCGACCGGAGGGGATAGTCGCAGAAACGGGCAACGGCTTGCCTAGCGCGGGATGGGAGACATGGCCATCCCCATAATCACATTCCAGAAAGTTCATTGCAGGCGAACCGATGAAGCCTGCGACAAACCGGTTGTCGGGATCACGGTACAAATCCATCGGAGCCCCGACCTGTTCAATACGACCATCTCGCAGCACGACGATCTTGTCGGCCATGGTCATGGCTTCGACCTGATCATGGGTCACGTAAATCATTGTCGCGCCGATTTCCTGATGAAGGCGCGCGATCTCAACACGCATTTCCACGCGCAACTCGGCGTCCAGATTGGACAAGGGTTCGTCAAACAGGAAAACGTCAGGGCCCCGAACGATGGCACGGCCAATCGCAACCCGCTGCCGTTGCCCACCAGACAGAGCCTTGGGTTTGCGTTTGAGATATTGGTCTAGCTTCAGAATGTTCGAGGCTTCCTGCACTTTTCTGGTGATCTCGGCCTTTGGGACACCGTTCATGCGCAACCCAAAGCCCATATTTTCCGCCACGGTCATATGCGGATAAAGCGCATAGGTCTGGAAGACCATCGCCACACCGCGTTTGGCCGGGTCCATATGGGTAACGTCCCGCGCTCCAATGTGGATCTTGCCTTCCGACGTTTCTTCCAAACCTGCGATCATCCGTAGCAATGTGGATTTGCCACATCCCGAAGGGCCAACGAAAACACAGAACTCACCATCTTCGATCTGCAAGTCGATTCCGTGAATGACTTGCGTCTGGCCGTACCGCTTTATTGCTTGGTTCAGGGTTACACCTGTCATGTCGCTTGCATCCTGTCATTGCCGAGGTCTGGTCGCGTTTCAGGGAAACGCCATGCCTGCGCCTCGGTGCTGATTTGTTCAGCCACCCGCCGCACACGAGGCACCCATGCCTCGAGTTGTTCAAAATCCATTCGCTGGGTCGAGCCGGTTACTGAGATTGCGCCCAGGACACGGCCGTTTGTTGTAAGAACAGGGCAGGCGACGCAAATAATTCCGGGTTCATGTTCTTCGTCATCAACGGCAAAACCCTTGCTGCGAATTCGATCAAGATCCGTGCGCAGGTCATTGTCGGACGTCAGGGTCTTGTCGGTAAAGCGATGAAAACTCTGCTGCGAAATTGCCCGGTTAAGGTCACTTTCATTCAGAAAGGCAAGCATCGCCTTGCCGACACCCGTGCAGTAGGCCGGGCCCACCTTACCCGCCTGAGAATACATCTCAATCGGTTGCGCTGCGTTGCGTTTGTCTACGTATAGAACCTGACCAGCATCGAGCTGCGCCAAATGCACAGTCTCTCCAGTTTCCTGGCTTAGAATATCGAGGAACGGACGTGCGATAGGGGCCAGTGAGCTTTGGGTCCAGGCTGCATGCGCAAGCCGTACCAAACGCATACCCGGCGCGTAGGTTTGGCGCTCGGGGTCGTAACATAGCATTCCCTGATTGGTTAATGATTGCAAAAACCGATACAATGTTGCTTTCGGAAAATCGCTGCCGTCCAGCAACTCCGAAAATCGCACAGGGCGCTGAAATGCGGCGACCTGATCCAGCACGTCACATGCTTTGCCAATAGTTCCGTCACCTGACACGGGCGTCCGTTCTCCTCCGCTTGCCCATCGCAGTTCGCACGAGGGTCTTGACAAGACTAACCGAGTCGATGTGTAGTTTTCAATATATAAAACATTGTTTCATTATTTGGAACTTTTGTGGAAACAACAGGGAGGAAACCATGTATTCCACTTTCAAGCGCACAACCGCTGCGCTGGCACTTGGCGTTGCTATGGCGGCACCGGTGGCTGCTGACCTAAATGGAGAGCTTCGGATATTCCTGGACACGTCTAACCCGGCCCCGCGCGCAACGATGGAAGCGATGATCGAGCGGTTTGCAGCGCAGCACCCCGGCCTAGAGATCGAAACCACGGTTATCGACCGCGAAGCGTATAAGACCCAGATCCGCAACTTTCTGACGGCTGACACACCTGACGTGGCCACTTGGTACGCCGCCAACCGTATGAAACCATATGTTGAGGCCGGTCTGTTCGAAGACGTCTCGGATCTTTGGGCGGAACCTGAAATTGCTGAAAACCTGGCATCAACCAAAGGCGCGATGACCATCGATGGCAAACAATGGGGCGTCCCCTACACTTACTACCAGTGGGGCGTTTACTATCGTAAAGATATCTTTGACGAATTAGGCCTCAGCGAACCGACTACCTGGGAAGAAGAGCTGGCAAATTGCCAGAAGATCGTCGATTCAGGCCGTGCTTGCTATACCATCGGGACCAAGTTCCTGTGGACCGCTGGCGGTTGGTTTGACTACCTGAACATGCGCACCAACGGGTTCGACTTCCACAATCAACTGGCCAATGGTGAAATCAGCTGGGAAGATGACCGGGTCAAGCAGACCTTTGCAAACTGGAAGCAGTTGATCGACATGGGGGCTTTCATTGACAACCATCAGACCTACAGCTGGCAGGAGGCTTTGCCGTTCATGGTCAATGGAGAAGCCGCTGCGTATCTGATGGGAAATTTTGCAGTCGCGCCTTTGCGTGAAGCAGGGCTGACAGATGATCAGCTGGATTTCTACCAATTCGTGTCAATCAACCCTGATGTCGAATTGGCTGAAGACGCACCGACCGATACGTTCCACATCCCGGCGAACGCCTCGAACAAAGAAGCCGCACGAGAGTTCCTGCGCTTTGTTGTCTCGTCGGATGAACAGACCGAGATCAACAACGGATCGAACCTCGGTCAGTTGCCGGTGAACGCGCAATCCTCAGTAGACGATGACAAATTCCTGCAGCAGGGCTTTTCGATGCTCTCGACCAACAGCCCCGGCGGAGTGGCTCAGTTCTGGGACCGCGACGCACCGGCTGAAATGGCCAAAGTGTCAATGGAAGGTTTCCAGGAATTCATGGTTAAACCAGACAATGCTGACCGTATTCTGGCCAAGCTGGAACGCGCGCGAGAGCGTATCTACGACAACTAATCAGGCTCGGGCCGGGCTCGAGCCCGGCCTACCTCGCCACAGAATGTAAGGTGGTTTCAACCCGCCTTACCCAAACAAACCCAGGACACCCATGACCACTGCCGCTGACGCCCCTGATCAGGAGAACTGGTTCCACAGAAACCAACAACGCATCGCCCCGTGGCTATTCCTTGCTCCGGGCCTGCTGTTCTTCATGGTCTATGTGATCATTCCGGTCTTCCAGTCCTTCAACCTGTCACTGTACGAGTGGGATGGGTTGGGTGCCGCCGAATATGTCGGCATGCGTAACTATGAAGATTTGTATTGGGAATGGGTTGACCGGGACGCATTCTATATCTCGCTCAAGAACAACCTGATCTGGCTGATCCTGTATCTTCTGGCCATTCCGGCGGGCCTTTTCATCGCTTTGTTTCTGAACCAGACGGTCTGGGGTATCCGCCTTTACAAATCGCTGTTTTTCTTTCCATTTGTCATCTCTCAGGTTGTTGTTGGCCTTGTATTCACGTGGTTTTATGACCCGACATTTGGTCTTCTGAATGAGTTTCTCGGCTTTCTCGGAATGGGTCCATTGAACGTGCTGGGCGACGAGCGTTTGGTCACCTACGGCATCATCGTCGCGGGCCTTTGGCCGCAAACCGCCTATTGCATGATCCTCTACCTCACCGGTCTGAATGCCGTCGACCCCGAACAGATCGAGGCCGGACGCCTGGACGGTGCCAAAGGCTTGAGAATGCTGTGGCACATCATTCTGCCACAGTTGCGCCCGGCCACTTTCATTGCATTCGTCGTGACAATCATCGGGGCGCTGCGCAGTTTCGACCTGATTTCGATCATGACACAGGGCGGGCCATTCGGATCATCCCGAGTCCTGGCCTATTACATGTTCGAGGTCGCCCTGTCTGAATACGGTTTCCGCATGGGGTATGGCGCGGCTATCGCTGTGGTGCTGTTCCTGATCATGCTCGGCTTCATAGCCTATTTCCTCTGGTCGATGTATCGCGAAGAACGGGGGCACTGAGATGTTTCCCAAACCCATCGAAAAACAATCTCGCGCCGCGCAGATCACCTATCAGGCGATGCTGCCACTTGCCTTGTTGCTGTGGCTGGGGCCCCTCCTGGCGGTGGCTCTGTTTTCGGTCAAACCAGCGGCGGATTTCACCAACGCCAACTATTGGGGCCTGCCATCCAGTTTCGAGGGCGCAGTCAACTACGGGCTGGTATTCTTCAACTCTGACATGCCGCGATACTTGCTGAACTCTTTCATGATCACCATTCCTACGGTGATCGGTGCCGTTGCCCTCAGTTCCATGACCGGCTTTGCTTTGGGCATCTACAAATTCAAATCGAACCTGTGGATCTTCTTCATGTTCGTTGCCGGCAACTTCGTGCCATTCCAGATCCTGATGGTGCCTGTGCGCGACCTGACACTTGATATGGGCCTCTACAACACAAAAACCGGCCTCGTCTTGTTCCACATCGCCTTCCAGACCGGCTTTTGCACATTGTTCATGCGCAACTTTATCCGGGCCCTGCCCTTTGAATTAATCGAGGCCGCGCGGGTCGAGGGTATCAGCGAATGGCGCATCTTCTGGTATGTGGTCTTGCCGTTGATGAAACCCGCAATTGCCGCACTCAGCGTGCTGATCTTCACTTTCATCTGGAACGACTATTTCTGGGCGGTCGTCCTAACTCAGGGCGCGGAAAGCCAGCCTGTCACAGCAGGCATAACCAGTTTCAACGCCCAGTTCCGCGCCGCCTACCAACTGATGAGCGCGGGCTCGATCGTAGCAGCGCTGCCGCCGGTTGCCATGTTCTTCCTGATGCAAAAGCACTTTATCGCGGGCCTGACCCTCGGAGCTGTAAAATGACAAAGATAACTTTCATCGGAGCAGGTTCGACAATTTTCATGAAGAACATCGTGGGGGATGCTTTGCTGACCCTCGCTTTGGCGGACAGTCACTTTGCGCTGATGGATATCGACCCCGTACGCCTGACAGAAAGCGAAGCTGTAGCCCGCGCCATGATCCGTTCGGTCCGGTCAAACGCGACAGTATCCACACATACAGACCGACGCGCGGCACTCGATGGTGCCGATTTCGTTATTACCGCCTTTCAGATTGGCGGGTACCAGCCCTGTACCGTCACAGATTTTGAGATCCCCAAGCAATACGGGCTGCGCCAGACCATCGCGGATACGCTGGGCGTCGGCGGCATCATGCGTGGGCTGCGCACTGTGCCGGTCTTGTGGGACGTGGCGCATGACATGATGCAGCTATGCCCTGATGCGACACTGCTACAATACGTCAATCCAATGGCCATGAACACCTGGGCACTGGCCGAGAAATACCCATCATTGAAGCAGGTCGGTCTGTGTCACTCGGTGCAGAACACGGTCGCGGAACTGGCACATGATCTGGACCTGCCAAAAGACGACATTCGCTACAAAGTCGCGGGCGTCAATCACGTCGCCTTCTTCCTGCGGCTTGAGCATCAGGGCCATGATCTTTACCCCGCCCTTAGGCAAGGTTATGTCAGCGGCAGAATGCCCAAGGCCCCGCTGCTGATGCCGCGTTGCCCCAACAAGGTGCGCTACGAAGTGATGGACCACCTTGGCTATTTCTGCACCGAAAGTTCTGAGCATTTGGCAGAATACGTGCCATGGTTCATCAAAGACGGGCGGGCGGACCTGATCGAGAATTTCTCAATCCCACTCGATGAATACCCGACCCGCTGTGTGGAACAGATGAGCAACTGGAAAGAGCAGGCCAAAACCCTGACTGACGGGCGCGACATAGCCGTCACTCGCAGCCATGAGTTTGCGGCAGACATAATGAACGCAATCATCTCTGACACCCCCTACGTGGCATATGGCAATCTGCCAAACACCGGCCAGATACCTCAGCTGCCGATGGGGGCTGCTGTCGAAACACCGTGTCTGGTTGATGCAAATGGCATTCAACCTTCTGTCATCGCAGACATCCCACCGCAGCTGATAGCCCTGATGCGTACCCAGATCAACGTTCAGGAACTCACAGTCAGGGCATTGGTCGACCAGAACCCCGAGCATATCTATCATGCAGCCATGATGGACCCGCACACCGCCGCCGAACTGGACCTGCGCCAAATTCGAAATCTGGTGAACGACCTTCTGTCTGCCCATGCCGACTGGCTGCCAGATTGGTGTTGCCCGCCTCGCGCCGCTTAAATTTCATCTTTCTACAAATACTCAAATCCACCCAGATCTCGAAAAGCATCACAGAACAATGTCAAAACGCCGCTCACAGCACTGGTACGGGAAACTCGACAAGGATGGGTTCATCCATCGATCCTGGATGAAAAATCAGGGTTTTCCTGATCACGCCTTCGATGGGCGGCCGATCATCGGAATCTGCAATACATGGTCCGAGCTGACCCCTTGCAATTCCGGCCTCCGCGATCTGGCCGAAGGGGTAAAGCGCGGAGTGTGGGAGGCAGGGGGCTTTCCCGTCGAATTCCCGGTCATGTCGCTGGGCGAGACCCAGATGAAACCCACAGCCATGCTGTTTCGCAACCTTCTGGCCATGGATGTCGAAGAGTCGATCCGCGCATATGGCATTGACGGTGTGGTTCTGCTGGGCGGGTGCGACAAGACCACGCCGGGCCAACTCATGGGCGCGGCCTCGGTCGACCTGCCGTCGATCGTTGTCAGCTCCGGCCCAATGCTGAACGGAAAATATCGCGGTCAGGATATTGGCTCAGGAACCGATGTGTGGAAGTTTTCCGAAGCTGTGCGCGCCGGAGAGATGACCCTTCAGCAGTTCATGAGCGCCGAATCCGGGATGTCTCGCAGTGCCGGGGTCTGCATGACCATGGGAACCGCCAGCACCATGGCGTCTCTGGTCGAAGCGATGGGCATGAGCCTGCCCACCAATGCCGCCCTGCCCGCCGTTGACGCCCGCCGCATGGCCCTCGCCCATTTGACAGGCAAGCGGATTGTCGAAATGGTCGACGAAGACCTGAAACCATCGAACATTCTGACCAGAGAAGCCTTCGAGAATGCAATCCTCGCCAATGCAGCCGTTGGGGGATCGACCAATGCCGTTGTTCATCTACTGGCGCTCGCAGGTCGCGTAGGCGTTGACCTGACGCTCAGGGACTTTGAAATCGGATCAGAGATTCCCCTTCTGGTGAACTGCATGCCCTCGGGCACATACCTGATGGAAGATTTCTGTTACGCGGGCGGTGTTCCGGCTGTGCTGAGCGAACTCAAGCCTTTCCTGCGCCCGGCCAGAACCGTTCTGAACAAGGACATTTCCGCCCATTACGAAGGCGCCGAATGTTTCAACCGCGACGTTATCCGCCCCTTCAACGATCCGGTGAAACCCGCTGCTGGCCTTCGTGTTTTGCGCGGCAATCTTGCGCCGAACGGGGCCATCGTCAAGCCTTCTGCCGCAACAGATGCCCTTCTTGAAACCGAGGGTGAGGCGTTTGTTTTCGAAAATATCGAAGACCTGAAAGCCAATATCGACCGGGTTGATCTGCCGGTCACATCCAAGAGCATTCTGGTGCTCAAGGGATGTGGACCCAAGGGTTATCCCGGGATGCCCGAGGTAGGAAACATGCCGATTCCGGCCAGATTGGTGAAGGAAGGTGTTCGCGACATGATCCGTATCTCGGATGCCCGTATGTCCGGCACTGCCTATGGCACCGTCATCCTACATGTCAGCCCCGAGGCACAGGCGGGCGGCACACTGGCGCTGGTGAAAACCGGCGACCGCATCCGCGTATCTGCCAGCGCTGGAAAGCTTGAGCTGTTGGTGGACGAAAAAGAACTGGACGCGCGCCGAGCCCAATGGAAACCAGATAAGCCACATTATTCCCGCGGGTATGCCAAACTTTATGTCGATCACGTGTTGCAGGCCGATCAGGGGGCCGACCTGGATTTCCTCGTCGGCAAAGACACCCGCCTTGTGACCAGAGAGAGCCACTGATGACCCAACCAGCGACATTTCATGACCTGAACGGGTCATCCGTCTATATTACCGGCGGAGGCTCGGGCGTGGGCGCAGCATTAACGGATGGGTTTTTGGCTCAGGGGGCCAATGTGGCTTTTATCGGCAGATCGGATGCCAGCGGTTTTGTCGAAGAGATGCGCAACAAACACGGGCGCGCACCTCTGTTCATGCAGGGTGATATGACCGAAACCCAGTTTCTTCACACAACAATGGCCAAAGCCGCGGAAGCCCACGGACCCCTAAACGTTTTGGTCAACAACGCGGCCAATGACCAGCGCCATACACTTGAGGAAACTACGACCGAATTCTGGGACTGGATGATCGACGTAAACCTGAAAGCCTATTATTTCGCCTGTCAGGAAGCGGCCCGGCAAATGAAGGAAGGCGGCGTTATCATTAACTTCAGCTCGATCAGCTACATGATGGGCAATGCAGGCTATCCGATCTATACGACGTCAAATGCGGGCATTACAGGGATGACGCGGTCTTTGGCCCGCGAACTGGGGCCAAAGAACATACGTGTGAATGCGCTGGCTCCCGGTTGGGTTTTGACGCAAAAACAGCTGGATAAGTGGGCCACGCCCGAAGATTTGGCCGCGCATTTGGATCGACAATGCCTGAAAGAACATTTGACGCCCGAAGACATGGTTGCACCGACATTGTTTCTTGCATCCAACGCCAGCCGGGCGATGACCGGTCAGTGTATGGCGGTTGATGGCGGCGTAGTGGTTTCAGGGTGACACAATGAATACTGACTGGATCGCCGTTGATTGGGGCACATCTCACCTGCGGGTCTGGGCCATGCGGGGGGCAACGGTGCTGGACTGCGCGCAGTCCGACAAAGGTATGGCGCGTCTCGGAGCCGACGGGTTCCAGACCGCCCTGTTGGAACTTGTTGAAAACTGGCTGAAGGATGGCCCCATCGATGTGATCGCCTGCGGTATGGTCGGTGCACGCCAAGGCTGGGTCGAAGCACCTTATTCTACCGTTCCGTCGCAACCCTTGCCGCAAACCCCGGTCCGTGTTCCCAGCACAGACCCGCGCATCCGGGCCTTCGTCATACCCGGATTAAAGCAACTGAGCCCACCAGATGTGATGCGGGGGGAAGAAACACAGATCGCAGGGTTTTTGGGGGCTCGCCAGAACTGGGATGGTGTCCTCTGTCTTCCAGGAACCCATACGAAATGGGTTCAGGTCAGCGCAGGTGAAATCGTGAGCTTTCGGACGCTCATGACCGGAGAGCTTTTTGATTTGTTAAGTGCGCAATCTGTTCTGCGGCATTCTATAGGTGAAGGATGGGATGAAGATGCCTTTGCCGAGGCTGTGGCGGATACATTGTCCAAGCCCGAACAATTGGCTGCACGCCTGTTCGGCTTGCGGGCTGCGGACCTGCTGCACAATCAGGACAAAGACATCGCGCGCGCGCGGCTGTCGGGACTGCTTATCGGTGCTGAATTGGCCGCCACCCGTCCATATTGGCTGGGTCAACAACTGGCTATCATTGGTGCAGATGCCGTATCGCGGGTCTATGCGGCAGCGCTAAGACAACAGGGCGCTTTCTTTGAGACTGCAAACGCCACCGAAGCAACGCTGGCCGGGCTGGCGCTGGCGCGCAATATGACAAGGCAAATCGCATGAGCCGCCCCATCATCGCCATTCTGCGCGGTCTGCAACCACAGGAAGCCGAGGCCGTTGGCAGAGTTATCATCGATGCAGGGATCGACCGGATCGAAGTTCCACTCAATTCGCCTGACCCGCTCGACAGCATTTCCATTCTGGCCGAAGCTTTCAAAGATCACGCCCTGATAGGCGCTGGTACTGTATTGACGGTTGATCAGGTGGACGCAGTTCGGAATGCCGGCGGCAGGCTGATTGTGTCACCCAACTATGATGCTGACGTGATCAAACGGTCTGTAGCGTTGGGGATGCAAAGCTGGCCGGGCGTTTACACGCCGACCGAAGCCTTTGCCGCTCTCGAAGCCGGGGCCACAGGATTAAAGCTGTTTCCTGGCGTCATGGCAGGCCCTGTTGGGCTCGCAGCACTTCGACCCGTTTTACCCAAGGAAACACGTATCTTTGCTGTCGGTGGTGCCGGGCCTGAAAACTTCGAGCAATGGATCAAAGCCGGTGCGGATGGATTCGGGATTGGATCAGCGCTGTACAAACCCGGCATGGACGCAGTCGAAATCGCAGCACGCGCGAAGCAGATCGTAACAGCCTTTGACAAGGCGGCAAGATGAGCACGATTTTTGACGACCGCCCCTGCGCGTTGGGCGAAGGTCCGCTTTGGCACCCTGCTCGGCAACAGCTATTCTGGTTCGACATTCTCAACAAACGACTGATGACGCGCGAAAGTGAAAATCAGATAAGCTGGGAATTCGATGAACATGTCTCCGCCGCAGGCTGGGTGGATCGCGACACACTGCTTTTGGCGTCGGAAACGGGTCTTTGGCAGTTTGAATTGACGTCCGGGCATCGAGCGCTGGTTACGCCGCTCGAGGCAGACAACCCAATCACCCGCTCGAATGACGGTCGCGCTGATCCTTGGGGTGGTTTCTGGATCGGTACGATGGGCAAACAGGCTGAAGCCGGGGCCGGATCAATCTATCGGTTCTGGAAAGGTACACTCAGACGTCTCGTGCCGGATGTGACGATTTCCAATGCAATCTGTTTTGCCCCGGATCGATCCGTGGCCTATTTCTGTGACACGAAAACGAGGCAGGTCAAGCGCTGGAGCTTGAATGCAGTAAGCGGATGGCCCGAAGGGGAAAGCACCGTATTTCTGGACTTTCGTAAAGAAGGCCTGAACCCGGATGGTGCGGTGGTTGATGCTGACGGGAACATCTGGATCGCGCAATGGGGGATTGGACGTGTTGCGGCCTACACGCCCGAAGGTCATTTCCTGAAGGCCACTTCTTTCGAAGCGTCACATACGTCCTGCCCGGCCTTTGGTGGCGACAGCTTAGGCACGCTGTTCTGCACCTCAGCAAGGCAGGGGTTGAGCAACGCGGATATTGAATCCCAACCCACCAATGGCATGACGTTTGCAATGCCAAACGCGGGACGAGGGCAGGCAGAACACAGGATCATTTTATGAAGCCGGAACTTGGTGTGTGTTACTACCCTGAACACTGGCCCGAAGCGATGTGGGCGGAAGACGCCGCGCGCATGGTGGACACCGGCATCTCGTGGGTACGCATTGGAGAGTTCGCGTGGAACCGGCTGGAGCCTTACCCCGGAACCCTGCAATTTGAATGGCTGGATCGCGCGGTTAAAACACTTGGCGAGGCGGGAGTGAAAGTCGTGCTTGGCACACCGACAGCAACGCCACCGCGTTGGATGCTGGACAAACATCCGGACATGCTGGCCGTGGATACGTATGGAAACACGCGCAAATTCGGATCACGGCGGCATTACTGCTTTAGCCACCAGGGCTATGTCGATGAATGTGGCCGCATCGCACGGGTCTTGGGAGAGCGCTATGGTCATAACCCGTATGTGGCGGCTTGGCAGATCGACAATGAGTATGGGTGTCACGACACAACAGTCAGCTACAGCACCCCGGCACTGAATGCATTCAGGCGCTGGCTGGCTGTTCGATACGGCTCAATTGAACAACTGAACAAGGCCTGGGGAAACGTGTTCTGGTCGATGGAGTACCGCAACTTCGATGAGATTGAACTACCCAATCAAACTGTGACCGAGCCAAACCCCGCTCATGTACTGGCATTCCGTCGGTTCAGCTCAGATCAGGTTGTGGCATTCAACAAAGCTCAGGTCGATGTATTGCGAGCTTTGACCGATGCGCCGCTGTTGCATAACTACATGGGCCGTATTCTGGATTTCGACCATTTCGAGGTTGGCGCAGATCTGGATATTGCGACTTGGGACAGTTATCCGATCGGATTTCTATCGGACCGATTGGAAGATGACGAAGCCCACAAGACCGCCTTTCTACACCAAGGCGATCCGGACATGCAGGCGTTTCACCATGATCTTTACCGGGCAGTAGGCCGCGGCCGATGGTGGGTGATGGAACAACAACCTGGTCCGGTGAATTGGGCGCCCTATAACCCGGCACCCTTGCCCGGAATGGTGCGGTTGTGGTCGCTTGAGGCTGTCGCCCACGGTGCTGAGGTTGTGAGCTATTTTCGATGGCGGCAAGCCCCCTTTGCGCAGGAACAGATGCACGCGGGTTTGCTGACACCGGACAATCGCCCCGCCCCTGCCTTACACGAGGCCCGTCAGACAGCGGAAGAGCTATCCACATTGGGCGAGGTGCATCAGGTGCAATCCAAGGTTGCGATACTGTTTGATTACCCCTCGGACTGGGCTTGGACATCGCTACCGCAAGGAGCAGGCTTTGACTATTTCCGGTTGGTCTTCTCAGCTTATCGTGCATTGCGCCGCGTGGGGCTGTCGATTGATTTTGTTTCGCCCAATGACCTGTCCACGCACTATGTGCTGATCCTTGCCCCCGGACTGGCAACGATTGACCCGGATTTGGAGCGTAGGTTAGCGGACAACTCGGATCTTGCAATCCTCGGCCCACGCAGCGGCGCAATTACCCGTGATTTCCAGATCCCCGCCGCCGGTCGACCTGGCCTGAAAGGGTTGGACTGCGACGTCGATTTGGTCGAAACACTGCCCCCTGCTGTCAACCGGGCTGTCCGTGGCGGCGGCGCGGCACAGCATTGGATCGATCGCCTTTCAGGATCAGCCGAAGAAATTCTGAGTTTTGAAGATGGAGCGCCTGCGCTAATGGCAGGGGACGGGTTCTGGTATCTTGCCGGCTTCCCAAACGAAGCATTATGGGATCGCGTCATCGGCTTGGCTGCGGAAGAAAGCGGTTTGGGCCTGAAACCGATGCCGCCAGGACTTCGACTGCGTGAGACAGCCGACCACATGTTCCTGATCAACTATAACGCTGAACCGGTGGTCTGGAACGGGTCGACCATCGGCGACTGTGACGTGAAGATCCTGAAGCGCAATCTGCCCGGACAGACTTGAATCCTATCCGGGCAGATGCGTTGGTTGCCGCTTGGCACAGCGATTAGTCGCTTTTTAGGCTGTTGGGGTCAAACACCCCTCCGAAACCGCCGTTGTTGGATGGCTCACCCTCGGTTTGAGATGCACCTTCGTTGCTTTCATTCTCGCTGCCATCCAGCGAGTTCGGAGCGAAGACATTACCAAAACCGCTGTTATTTGACGGCTTTGGCGCGGTTTGGGCATCACCCTGCCCGGCTTTTTCCGCTTGTTGCTGTTTGCGGCGCTCCTCACGCTGCTGACGCAGTTCCTGAATGCGTTGTTCCGCTTCCAACTGCTTTTGCTCGCGAACGTCGGCAATGCACTGCGCCGGACTGTAGGTCGCCGCTGTGCCTATGACGGTGATCGTTACAACCGCAAATGCGACCAGCAACACGGCGGCCATATTACCGGCAAAGAAACTCGGCAGCTTGATCTTGCCAGCCAGTTCCTCGACCGTTGCGTTTTTACGCGCCGCGGCTACCAGTTCCTGACGTTTCAGCTTGGCTTCGTTCAGCAGAGCGAAGAAAACCGTCAGCGCAACGATGATAAACGCCAGCGCCGAGATCGCGGGCGTGATGCCGTAGCGAACCTTCTGAGCCAGCTCAATCGTCAGCGTCGGGTATTCGCCAAAAGTGAAAGTGGTGGTGTTGTAGTTCTCGAAAGAAGCGAGGAATGCCAAAACCGCCGCCGAGGCAATCGCCGGGCGCATGAACGGCAGCAGGATTTTGCGGAAAGCCTGAGCGTGGCTGGCCCCAAGGTCCAGTGCCGCCTCAGTCAGGGCGACATCATAACGCTGCAACCGCGCCACCAGCACCAGCATACAGTAACTGGCAATAAAGGTGGACTGGCCGATCACTGTCAGGAAGATGCCGTTTGACAGGAAACTGTCGGCCCCCAGCCCCAGCATCCGGTTGATCCGGTCCCAGAAGACCAGCGTCGAGATACCAAGAACCACACCGGGGATCAGGATCGGTGCGATAATGACCGTATAGTAGGTCGCGCGAAGCTTCGGCCAGATCTGGGTCAGCATCAGCGCGCCTGCCAAACCCATCGCCACGGACAGGATGACTGTGCCGATTCCGATGATCAGCGAGTTCTTGATCCCGTTCAGGATACGCTGATCTTGAAACAGCTCGCCAAACCATTGGAATGTCAGACATTCCCATGGGCTCATTCGGGGGAACCCGGACGAGTTGAACGCGGTGACGGACATGATCACCAGCGGGCCCAGCAGATACAGGAAGAAGATCGCCAGATAGACCCAGATGCTTATGCGGAGGAAGGAATTGTTCATTTCCCTATATCCCCCATGTTCACTTTGAACAGGCGCATCATGGCCAGCACGAACAGAATACAAGTGACCAGCAGAACGATTGCGTAGGCGGCGCCCTGTGGCCAGTCGTTGTTGTCATTGAACTGCTGATAGATCAGTTGGGTGAACCACAGACTGGACGGCCCGCCCAGAATTTGCGGCGCAGCCAACGCACCGGCGGACAACATGAAGACCATAGTACAGCCCGAACTGATCCCCGGCTTGGCATAAGGAATGACCACTCGCCAATGTATCCGCCACCAAGGCGCCCCAAGGTCGCGTGCTGCTTCGATCTGGTTTTTGTCCAGACTTTCAATCACGTTATACATCGGGAAAATCATCAGCAGGATATAGGCGTATCCCAGACCCGCATAGAGCGCGATGTCATTGCGAATGAAGTCGAACGGTGTATCCCAGATGCCCAGACCCGTGAACAACGTGTTCAACACACCTGTTTCCCCAAAGATGATGCGCAGCGCAAAGGCGCGCAGGATCTCGTTGATCCAGTAAGGGATGATTAGCATGATCGCGAAGATACGAATATGGCTGCCCTCGGCCTGACCCAGGTAATAGGCAATCGGATAGCAGATGATCAGGTTGAAAACCGTCACAAAAACCGCGGCCACAAGAGTTCGGAAAAACACCCTCAGATCAACAGTGTTGTAGTCCTGACTGCCGCCTTCGGGGCCGTAGACCAGATATTTGTAGTTCTCGAGCGTATATATGTCTTTGGGTCCGCCAATCTCTGGCGGTGGCAGATTCGGACGGAATGAGAAGTCCAACATCGACAGCTGCGGAAGGATGATCAGGCCGATGGTCCAGAACAGAACCAGACCCAGGATCGCCACTCCCATGCCGGTGCCGTTGCGATTGAAGAAGTCTTTCAGAAACTGGGGCATGAGTTAATCCCCTTATTCTGCAGCCAGTTCACCCGCAGGAACGATGACGGCGTTATGCGTCTTGTATTCCAACGTGATGTTCTGTCCGGTGTGGTCCTCGAAGGATTGTCCATGGTTCGGGATCGACACTTTGATCTCTTTTCCGCCTTCACCTTCGGTAAAGATGTTGAAGACGTTGCCTTCAAATTCTTCGTGGTTTACCCGCGCGGTAACAAAATGGTCACCCGAAGCCCCCTCGGGCGCAATGGCGAAGGCTTCGGGGCGAATGAACATCATCGCACTATCGCCTTCTTTCATTTTGCCTTGGTTGGCGGTCGATATCCGTGCAACCAGATCGCCCGAGCGGTTGGTCGAGATCAGCGCCTCGTTGCCCATGACCTGTTTGATCTTGCCACGGAATACATTGTTTTCGCCGACAAATGAGGCCGCGAAAGCCGTGTTAGGATCATTGTAGATGGTTTTCCCATCGGCAATCTGGTCAATCACACCTGCACGCATGACGGCGATATTATCTGACATGGTCAGCGCCTCGCCCTGGTCATGGGTAATGTAGATAAAAGTAATGCCCACACGCTGTTGTATCTCACGCAGTTCCGTTCGCATGTGCTGGCGCAGTTTGAGGTCAAGTGCTGACAGAGGCTCATCAAGAAGCAATACATCCGGCTCGGCGCAAAGGGCACGAGCGATGGCCACTCGCTGACGTTGGCCACCAGACAATTCGCTGGGAAGTTTGTCGCCTTGCTCCGGGAGCGCGATCATGTCCAAAAGCTCGTCAGCGCGCTTGCGGCGCTCGGCAGCACTGGCGCCTTTGATTTCCATCGAGAACGTGATGTTCTCCCAAACCTTCATCAAGGGAAACAACGCTAGGTTCTGAAAGATCAGAGCTGTGGGGCGTTTGTTGGGCCCAATCCCGCGCATGTTTTTGCCGCCGATCAGAACATTGCCTTCGCTGGGCTCGAGAAAGCCGGAAACAGCCCTTAAGATCGTTGTTTTGCCGCAACCCGAGGGTCCGAGGAATGAAAAGAAATCTCCCCCGTTAATTGTGACGTTTGCATCGCGCACGGCGACGAAGTCACCGAAACGGATCCACAGGTTTTCCAGATCGACTCCGACCCCTGCACTCATTTTTGGTATCTCCCTGAGGTGTGCACTGTCACCACACCACATAGCTTTCCGTTACGCCGGAGCGGCGCACAGATTGTGGCCCCTCGCAGAACGCGAGGGGCATGGTTTCAGATCGCTTATGCGCTCTTGAACTTGTTGACGAACTCGGTCCGCGTTTCAGCATACCATGGGGCTTCGGCCGGCCACGGATTGAGGTTGGCCAGCGAGTCGCCCGGATAGGCCTCGGCAAAGTTCTTCTTGTAGGTGTCGCCTGAATACTGATCCGCCCCCAGAACAGGAGAGTTGTACCCATGGCTGTCGATGGCAACACCGGCAGGTTTGGCCTGATAGGCGAAGTCGATGAAGGCATAGATCTGGTCGATATTCGCCGCGCCAGACGGAATCGACATTCCGTCAACCCATGCCATCGCCCCTTCGATGGGCGCTTGATAGTGCACTGGTTCACCAGCCGATTTCAGTGCCAGTGGCGGGCCGTCCCAGGTCTGACCGACAACAACACCTTCATTCAGAAGACCGTTCTTCTGTGTATCGGCATCGTTCCAGATCAGCTTGATGCGATTCTTACGTGCAATGCACCAGTCAGTGATCTGACCCCAGACCTTGCGCATGGTTTCTTCGTCACCATAAGCGGCCCAGACCGAACCCGGCTCCATCTCGCCGGAACGCTCCATGTAGAGACCAGCGCCAAGCATCATCGAATGCGCGCGGCCCATGGTCTTGCCTGCGTTTTCTTCCGACCAGACGTCGCCATAGGATGGTGCGTCCCCAGCTGGCAGCCACAAGTCGGTGCGGTATGCAATACCTTCGGTGCCCCAGATATGCGGCAACCAGTGGACCCCGGCGCCGCCAAAGTTCCAAGCATCCGTACCGATTTTGGCCATGGCAGGGTTCACCAAGTCGACCGGAACCTTGTTCATGTCAAAGGGCTGCAACAGCTCCAGAGGCTCCCACTGCAACGAGCGGTTGTTGGTCGGTGAGACGATGTCAAAGCCCTGACCTTTGGTTGCCTTCATCTTGTTGATGATTTCTTCGTTTGAGCCGATCCCGGTGTAGTTCACCTTGATGCCAGTAAGGGTCTCAAACTCTTCGATAAAGCTGGGCGGCAGGTAATCCGACCACATCAGGATGTTGATTTCACCGGACGACGCCAGTGCGCTCTTGCTATAAAGAGGCGCGGCAAGTGCCGCGGCACCCGCTCCTTTCAAAACAGTGCGTCTGGAAAGTGATGACTTGGTAACCATTAGTGTTCTCCCGTTGTTGGACTCGATTTTTTTGTTTTCTATTCATAGGACTTTCTGCGCCCATCCGTCAGTCCAAAAGTGACAGTTTTCGAAATTCTTATGTCCAGTTTCACGATTTGACACGTCTAAGCTGAATTATGAGGCGCCGCATTCTCCCGCCAAACGGTAACGTCCCTTGGTTTGACCGGATCTGAACCAAGCAGAATTTGACGTGCACGACCAACAGGCAAAGGCTTTGAAACGTCACTGAAGTTGAACGCGTAGTAGGTCGAGCCGCGTTGGGTTATGCGCAAATCGGGATCACAAGGCGTTGCATTTATCCCAGCCCAGTTCAGTACTTCACCGACAATCGCTTGCAAAAGCTCATTACGCGGAACCATTGCCAGATAGGTCGTGCGGTCAGAACGGATGACCGCCGGGCTGGCATCGCAATAAGCGCTCTTGAAGCGGGCCAAAACGTGCTCTTTGGTTTCGACGATTTCACGCCAGCCCGTGAATTCGAATTGCCGACCATCGGGAAGAATCACAGCCTCCTGCGCAAGTGAAGGGAGTGATTCGACGCGCGTGACACGGATACCTGTTAACTTTGCCAATTCGCCCGGAGCCAGATTTGAAGGCGTGTTCATCCCGGACGTCTTGCTGCCGGAACGGGCGCCTATCAGTATCTTGGCTCCCGAAGCGTCAAGCTTGTCTGCAAGGTCAGCCGTCACGATCATGCTTTGCGGTAACACGATGAGGGCGTAGTCGCTCAGTTCATCTTCAGGGCCAACAAAATCAAGATCGACCCCAAAACCACGAATTGCAGTGTACCACTCGCGAAAAATCTGAGCATTGGGGAAATCCTTGTCGTGCGGCAGAATATCCGCCGCCCAGATCGAGGTATAATCCAGCAGCATTGCAACCCGTGCTTTTGCCCGTCTCTCGGGCGGCAACGTTGCGCGATCCTTCACGATCTGGGCCAATTCAACAGCGGCCTGATCCAGGCTGCCATCCGACCGCAATATCGCAGTATGGTATTGCTCTTGCGCAGATTTTGCCTGCCTCCAGCGAAAAAACATCACGGCTTGCGCGCCGTGTGCATAGGCCGCCCAAGTCCAAAGCCGAACCATCCCCTCTGCCGGAGACGGATTCTTATCGGCCCAATCTACCGGACCCGGCTGCTGTTCCAACACCCACATCCGACCGCGCCCCTGACTGCGATATAAATCACAATGAAAACCCTGATAATCCGGTGCGCCGGTGCGCAAATAACGGCGCTTTTCTTCATCCGAAAGGGTAGAGCCCAAAAGGTTCCCCAGTGGGTAGCTGTCGAACCCGATAATATCCAGATCAGCAGCCACGGCGTGGTGATCGAATTCGAAACTGCTTGCCATGAAGTTATGGGTGATATCCCGCCCCGGCGCATATTTGCGCAGAACATCCATCTGCGTTTTGTTGAACAGACGAACTCGATCGGAAGAATAGCGCGCGAATTCCAGAGCATGGGCTGGATTGGGCGTGGCGACCAGCCCGTTGGGCAGTTCGATCTGACCAAACTGAGAGTAGAGCGACCCCCAGAAAACGGTTCCCCACGCGTCATTCAACGCATCGATTGCCCCGTATCGTTCCTCCAACCAGTTCTGAAAACCTGTTCGCGCGGCATCGGAATAGCTGAGAACTGTATCGTGGTCGTTGTACTCATTGTCGATCTGCCACGCTTGGACATACGAATTCTGACCATATCTGCGGGCATATTCAGTTGCGATCCTTTGCGCCTCGGCCAGATAAACCTCACTGGAAAAACAATAATGCCTGCGCGAACCGTACCCTCTGACCCGACCATCCGGCCCAACGGGCAGGATTTCGGGATACTCATCGATCAACCATTTGGGGGGGGCGGCTGTTGGGGTGGACATCATGACCCGCAGACCAGCCTGACCCAGTATCTCGATCACTTCATCCAGCCAGTCCCAGTGGAACTGACCGCGCGCGGGTTCGATCAGACCCCAGGTGAATTCAGCAATCCGCACCCAATCCAACCCCATGTCTGCCATTTGGGCGGCATCGTCTCGCCATTGCGAAGGGTCCCACTGTTCGGGGTAGTAACAAACCCCAAGTTCCAGCGCGCTCATCGTGTGTCCTTTGCTGTGCGTCGTTCGATCCACTTCAGGAAACTGGCACAGCCGAGTGTGAGAACGACATACAGGATTGCCGCCGTATTGAAGGGTGCAAAGGGCAGAAAGCTAGCCGCCTGAAATTCTCGCATCCTCTGGGTCATGTCGCGGACGGACAGGATAGACAGCAATGACGTGTCCTTGATCATCGCGATAAACTCATTGCCAAGCGGTGGAGTGACAATCCGCAGGGCCTGCGGCAGAACGATAAGCCGCGCCGTATGCCAGCGCGACAAACCCAGAGAGCTGCCCGCCTCCAATTGGCCTTTCGGTATCGCCTCGATCCCGGATCGGAAAATTTCGGCCATATAGGCGGAATAACCAACTGAGATCGCGATGATCCCGCGGGTCATATTGGTCATGTCGATACCGCCGCCGGTGGCGTCTTTGACTGCGCCCGCCAGTGGCAGTCCAATATAAAGAATGATCACCAGCATCGGAATGCCGCGTATCGTATCCACGAAAAACTCGGCCCCGACCGCCAGAGGATGCAGCTTATGCTGAGCCCCGCCAATGGTCAGTGTCAGCAACAAAAACCCGAACACGGCAAATGCCAGGGCCGGATTGCGGTATTTGTCGGGTAGAAATCTTGTTTGCCACAGGACCGGATAACCTTGTGTATGGGCATCGGCCGGGACAAAAGCGCCCGAGACACTGTCGACCGTTTCGATCTGTTCAAGCGCGGCAGTGGCATCGGTTGCGCTGCGGATGCGATATTGCTGACCGTCGGCCCCTTCGAACTCACCAAACCGGATAACGTCAGCCTGCGCCTGCGGCGTGCCGCGCACAACCGCGATACGCCCTTCGGTGCTGCCCACCAGAACAAAGCTGACCTGCGGCTGCATGAAGAAAAAGGCTGAGGCTGCAAGCAATGCCAAACTGATCGAACCATAGACGACCGTCGTACGCGCCTTTGGTTTAAACGATTGCAACCCGACCCAGACCAAACCAAGAATGGCCGCGAAGATATAGGCAAATATGGCCGCGCGGAATGTAATGGCCACCCCGGTCGCGAACTGCCAATGAGCCATGAACATGAGATAAAACAGAACCGCGCCTGTGAGACACTCCAACCCCAACAAGACGCGCCCGCGCCAGGGCGGCTGCAAACGTGCCGAAATTAGGCATAGTGCGACGACAGCCGCGTAAACCGCCAGGAAAACTTGTAATCCCGTCTGAACCTTGGCGATCACGCCCGGAAACAGTACCCAGGTCTGACTGGATCGATCGATAAGGGGTGATGTGTTTTCGCTGAGCGCATGGAAGAAGACCGACTCGGCAAATGGCATCAGAAGCAGCGGAGAAACAAAGCTGATGACCAAAAGCGCCGCAGAAGCTGGGAACGCGGCAAGCGCGCAGAATCGCAACCAGCCGGGGGAGTTTTGTGAAAACCGCACGTAGCGTGCGCAAAGATATCCAAGGATCGCAACGGTCGCAATCAGCAGAAATCCAACAAAGATGGGCCCCGCGTCGGTGCCGATCCCCAGAATTGCGACCAGAGACCGCAAGTATTTTGAGGATGTGGCGAACAGGTAGATAATAAAGGGCGCTGCTGCGAGCAACACCAGGTTACTCGGGCGGATCGTGCTGAGGCGCAACATGGAACTTCTCCGCTAAGACAAGGCCCGGCAGCGCTGGCCGCCGGACCGGAAGGGCGCTAATGGATCAATTGGTGCCCCAGTATTTGGCTGTCAGTTCGTCCAGCGTTCCATCCTCCTGAATGGCTTTCAGACCAGCGTTAATTGCATCCACTGTCGGATCGCCTTCCTGAAACACGATGCCTAACGGGTCGGATTGCAGGCCTGTGATGCCAACAGTCAACTCGCCCGCAAATTCCTGTTCATAGGCCGCCGCTGAAGTGCCATCGATGATCACGCCCTGAACGTCCGCGTTCTGAAGCGCCAAAATGGCGGCCGAGAAGTTGTCGTAAAGGCTGACATTCTCGCGCCCAACAAGCTCTTCCGCCAATTGGGCGTTGGTCGTCGCAGTTTGCGCGGCCAGTTTCTGGCCACCGGCTTTGAAATCCTCAAGTGTCATGTCAGCATTATCGACCTGCAACAGAATGGCCTGGCTGACAACGATGTAAGGCTCGGAAAAGTCCATGGTTTCTTCGCGTTCCGGTGTGATCGACACGCCCGAGATAACCAGATCGAACTCACCCTGCTGAAGGGCCGCAAAGATACCATCCCAGGCGGTGTTTACGAAATTGGGGACGCAATTGACCTTCGCGCAGATTGCATTCATCACATCGACGTCAAAGCCCACGATCTCACCGGTTGTTTCATCCACGGTTTCCATCGGTGGGTATGTCGCATCGGTTCCGATTTTCAGAACACGACCTTCCAGGTCGGCAGCAAAGGCCGCTGGAGCCATCAGTGTTGTGAGTGTTGCAGCGGCAAGTAGGTTTTTAAACATTTTCAGGTACTCCTTTGTTGGATCAGGTGGTTTGCGCCGCATCCGGCGCCGGGGTGTCAGGTTGCCGCTCGATCAATGAGGCCCTGATCTTTTTCTGAATCTCGGACGGATCGACCCCGTCCAAAGCTTTCAACATGAACTCACCCAGCAGACGGCTTGTTTCAGCAATCGGCAAGTAATAAGTGCTGGGTGGCGGTACAAAATACTGGCTGAGCTTCAAGTCGTCGTTCGAGATGACCACAACGTCCCTTCCAACCTGCACTCCGGCTTTATCGGCAGCTGACAGCGCCCCAAGGGTTATGGCCTCATTAGCGCAGATGATGGCGCTCGGCGGTTTCGGCAACTCCATAAGCGTAGCAAATTTCTGCTGACCGGATTCCGCGGTGGTCGGGCCGGTGGAAACCAGTGTCGGGTCGAACTCCACACCGCATTCTGACAGCGCATCAGCATAACCCCTGCGGCGTTGCTGCGCATAGATCAGGTCATCCGGCGGGTTTATCAAAGCGATGCGGCGATGCCCCAGCCCAAGCAGCCTGGCGGTGGCATCATAAGCCGCTGCCTGACTGTCGAGATCCACATAAGGATGCGGTTGGGGGCTGTCGCTCATGCCGTATGTGACAAAAGGAAAGCCCTGCCCCTGCAGATACGCGACGCGTTCATCATGAACACGCGTGCCGGAAAAGATCACGCCATCAGCCTGCCCTTCCTGCACGATGGACTTCAACGTCTGCACCGCGGCCTCGCCATCACATGTGCTGAATACGCTCAACTGATAGCGCGTTCCTATTAGCGCATTGGATATTCCGGCCAGAATACGCGTAAACTCTACACCTTCCCACTCTTCCGCAGCATCGTTCGAAACACTGACCATGACCCCGATTCTATAGGATTTATTGGTGCGTAGCTTCAGGCCATCCAGATTCACCCGGTATCCCAGATCCGACGCAACTTTCTGAATCTCTTCCCGGGTTTCCCGTTTCACCGATACGGAATCCCGCAAAGCATTCGAGACTGTGCCAACGGAATACCCAGTACTTCTGGCAATCGATTTTATCGTCGCTCGCGCCATCACCCAAACCCTGCCAATTGTTCCGTCAAAAATGACCGACCCGTTTGCAGGGTGCGCACGTGATCATCGGTTTCGTCATGTTCGACAAACAGGTCCGTGCAGTTGGTCGAGGCAAGCGCACGCAGGGTTGCGTTCCAGTCAACTACGCCTTCGCCCAAATCGCGCCAGCGCGCGTCACCTGTTCCGCCTGCTGGGTCGATATCCTTTGCATGCACGGACAGGATTCGATTGGCGTGGCGGCGGATCGCGTCCGCCGGATCCAGACCAGCCGCAACCAGCCAACCGATATCTGGTTGCCAAAAGACATCTCCGCCGGCAAGGATCAGGTCAAGAGGTGTGTCACCAGCCTCACCGATAAGATCAAAATCATGATTGTGATACGCTAGGCTGATATCATGATCTGTCAGCTGATTTGCCCATTTGGACAACTGGCCCGACACCGCCCTCCATCCCTCGGCAGTGTCGGGCCGCACCTGGGGCGCCAGCCAAGGCATGACAGCCACCCGGCATTCCATTAGGTTTAATACTTCGACGATATCCGAAAATCGCCCTTCGAACTCTTCCCAATCAAAATGTGCAGACCGAACATTAAGGCCTGACCCGTAAATAGTGCCCGCCATCTGAGCAGGGGTCAGGCCGTGCAAGCCAGTGGTTTCGACATCTGAAAAACCGCAGGCCGCAACCAATTGCAGCCGATCTGCAAGATCACCGCATTGCCGCACTGTGTAGAGTTGGGCAGAAACTCGCATCCCTCACCTTTGAAACGTTTCAAATATGGTGAATTACGAGCTGTATCCTTGTCAAGCGCCGTATTGATTCGATCCGTACGCCAGCTTTGAATAAGGCTCCGAGCCTTTGCCTAAAACCCAGATGGGGTGGGAAATCGAGCCATTTTCCGCAACCGATTTCTGATCCGAACAATGAAGGGCTATACGAGCGAGCCACCAATCTGTATCACCAAAAACGGTATGGCGCGCGCAGAGGGTCTTCAGAATGATAATCGCATGGATTATCTCGACCGACACCTGGCTGCCGTAAGGGACGCTTTTGCACAAAATGTTCCGGTAAAGGGCTGTTTTGTTTGGTCACTACTGCGACAAATGCGAATGGGCCTTCGAATGTGGAAAAAGGTTTGGACTGGTGAACGTGAATTTTGAAACGCTTGAGAGAACACCCAAAGCGTCTTTCATGGCGCTAAAGTCTGCCCATTCCGGGGGTCAGAACGTCTCTCAGCCGTTAGCGCAACCATTCGGTGCGGTGCATGAGCATTGGAATCTGGTTGCTGACATAGGGGGCACCAACACGCGGCTGGGCGTGGTTACGAACGGAGAGCTGACAGCCCTGCGCAAGCGCCCAACGGGGACACTGGAAGATCTGCTGGAAGCGTTTCACGCGCTTCGGGATGAAATCGGAACAAATCCACAGGCGGTCGTGGCGGCGGGTGCAGGCCCTGTCCGGAATGGCACGATTCGGCTGACAAATGCCAATCTGGACCTGTCCGAGGCCGAATTGGCAAAAGCCACCGGCGCCAGTCATACGTTTGTAATCAATGATTTCACCGCTGCCGCGTGGTCGGTGGCAGAAGTAACCCAGAAAGATGTTGCCGTCTTGCAAGGTCACGCGACACCGCCCGCAGGCACGCGATTGGTGGTGGGTCCTGGCACCGGGCTTGGCGTGGGAGCGTTGCTGTTTTCCGAGGGCCACTATCACACAGTCTCCGGAGAAGGTGGTCATGTGGGTCTGTATCCGCGTCACCGCGACGAAGTTGACATCTTTGAAGCAGCCCGCAGCATTGCGCCTGAGTGTTTTTTTGGTGACAGCCTCGCACTGGAAGCTGAGATGTTCCTGAGCGGTACGGGCTTGCCTATCCTATATCAGGCGATCGGGCTGGCGGCAGGCCATATACAGACACCAACGCGCTCGGCGAAAGACATTCTGCTCGATGCCCGCGACCGTTCTGACCCCATCGCGGTACAAGCCGCTCGGATGTTCAACACCCATCTGGGGGCTTTGATGGGCGACATGGCTGTCACACTGATGCCTTCGGGCGGAGTGTTTCTTGTTGGCGGCGTCGCGGAAAAGAATCGCTGGTTATTCGGCGAAGAGTTCCGGGAAGCGTTCAACGGCGGTGGCCGTTTCAGCGAGCTGCGCCGCTCGTTGAACCTGTATGTCTCCGAGCAAGCAGAGTTCGGCATTATCGGGGCGAACAATTTCTGCAAGAACGCTTTGATGCGATAACAAGTCTCCCTGACAAAATACTCTGAAAAGGACTACGAAATGATCCTGTGCTGTGGTGAAGCCCTGATCGACATGATTTCCGAGCCGACAGTGTCGGGCGAACAAGGATTTGTACCGCACACAGGTGGGGCGATATTGAACACGGCGGTCGCAGTCGGTCGTCTGGGTGTTTCCGTCGGAATGCTAACCGGCGTGTCGTCTGACATGTTTGGCCAACAAATTACAAAGACGCTGAATTCAAGCCATGTTGACACGTCACATGTGATTATCTCTGACCGCCCCACGACCCTTGCCTTCGTACAGCTAAAAGACGGTCACGCCACTTACAGCTTTGTCGATGAAAACACCGCCGGACGAATGCTGCAACCCGAGGACATGCCGGACCAGCTAACAGCCGTGTCCGCCCTGTATCTTGGGGGTATCAGCCTGGCATGTGAACCCTGCGCGGATGCCTATGCCTCACTTCTGAATCGCCACGGAGCGGATCGCGCAGTGATGTTGGACCCGAATATCCGACCGGGATTCATCAAGGACCAGACCCGGTATCGGACCCGCCTGAACCGCATGATCGCACAGTCCGATATTGTGAAGGTTTCAGACGAGGATCTTGACTGGATCATCCCGGGAGCCGAACCCGAGGGTGCCAAAGCGTCTCTTTTGTTGCAAACCGGCCCGTCAGCCCTCATCGTGACCAGGGGTGGCGACGGAGCGAATGGGTACCTGGCCGATGGTTCCAAGGTTTCGGTTCCGGTGAAACCTGTTCAGGTTGTCGACACAATCGGCGCGGGCGACACGTTTAATGCTGGGGTTTTGACCGAACTCAACCGCGCAGGGAATTTGACAAAGCAGGGGCTGCGCAATCTGACCTCCGAAAGCTTGCGGGCGGCCATGACGTTGGGCGCAACTGTTGCCGCAGTAACAGTATCACGCGCCGGGGCAGAACCGCCCTGGGCACACGAAATTTGATTGTCGGCAAAAACCCGAAAAATCGAACTGGTGACAATCGCATCAAGTCCGAGGGCCGTGGCTGCGGAGTTTGCGACCGCCTGGCAGGCTCACAAATTACGTTAGGCCACGGCAGAAAAGTATCTATCGCTTCCGGGCAATGATCCACACGGGATGATATGTCAGCGAGACCCCGCGATCCGTGCCGAACTCCTTAGCGTATACGTTTTCGAACCGAGCCAGCGTGGACTTGGTCCATGTTCCTTGCGCCCTGCCGTTTACACCTGTTCTTCGCAAATACCTAAGAACCTCGCGAGGCGTATCGAAGTAGGTTCGCCTCAGACTTTCACCAACGGCCAATTTCTGCATCGGGCCGTCGACAGCAGCGGCAAGAGCAGCCGGAGTAGTAAGACCCGGTGCACGCGCAGCTGATCCGATCGCGCTAAGCTCTCGATATTGCTGAGGGCCAAAACCCGAAACCGCCAACCACCCGCCGGGCTCCAGCGCGTCCATCGCTCTGTGAAGCAATTGCAACGGGCTTTCCATCCATTGGATCATCGAAGCCGAGACGATCAGATCAATCCGGGAGGGCCAGTGAACTTCACGCGCATCACCGGCAATGAACGTGGCCTTTTCCGCATCCGCTGTTGCCTGAGCCTGTGGTGCGATGTCGTTCAATATGAAGTTTGGCAGGTGAAAGCTTTGTCGCATCAGACGGGTCAGATGCCCTGTGCCACATCCCAGCTCGAAGACAGTTTCAAAGCGGTCCGGAGCTCCGGCACGACGCAGTTCAGACACCAGCTTGCCTGCGACCCAGGCTTGTTGACTTGCTGTGTCGTGGTAGGTTTGAAAGCTTCTGCTAAAGCTCCGCTGCACCCTGTCTGCCAGTTGCGCTGTCATGATACCCAACTCGCCCAACTTTGCTCCGGTAGGAATGGTACGTGCGGCGCCGCCACACGCTCGACGCGGGCCGAGGTTGAGGCCCATGCGGCTTCTTGGGCCGTAGTCGGAATGATCCGGTCGTTTGTGGGTATCCACACCCTGTCAAAACCCGGATCAGGGGCAGGCCCGCGCTGGATCACGGAAAAAAGCTCTTGCTTCGCCGCGACTATATCGAGTTCCGGGGGCTCACTTGGCAAACCTGCACGGCGGCAGAACTTGGCGAAGCTGCGCTCGGAAAGCTGAGCCGCTGTTGCCTTGATCATGTCGGGCGCAATACCACGTTCCGGGCACGCAGGGTGCAAAGTGCCGCTGATGGCGATCAATCGGTCGGGACGAAAGCCCGAGCACGCCAGCCAATGCGCAGCCGACGAGACACCGAAGGAAAAGGCCAGCATATCAATGTGATCGAAACGGGCGAGATCAGGCAGGGGATCATCGAGACTGATGTAGCCTTCCACCAACAGAGTATTTCCGCCCCCCGTAAGACCCCGGAACGGAGCATCGCCCAGTGCCCATCCACCAAACACAAGGGTCAGAGTACTGTCATCTGATTGCGCCAGCCAACGGCTTTTCATTCCTGCCCCCCAGCCAGAGCAAGCATCGCGGACGTTACCCTGCTCAGTTCGTCAGGTGAAATAACATAGGGAGGCATGCAATAAATATTGCGAGCAAACGGGCGCAACCACACACCGGTTTCCGTAGCCAACCCATGTGCGATGGAGGGGTCGACCCGCTCATCCATCTCGATGACGCCAATTGCGCCGAGCACACGCACATCTGTAACACCGGGCAAATTGCGTGCGGGCGCGAGTTCGGCCTTCATCTGCTGCGAGATTGATGCAACTTCCTGCTTCCAGTTTCGCTGTTGCAACTGGTCGAGGCTCGCCACCCCTGCCGAACAAGCCAGAGGGTTGGCCATGTAGGTGGGACCGTGCATCAAAACTCCGGCCTCACTTTCACCGATCCCGCGAGCGACGGCCTCAGTCGCGATAGTGGCGGCCAAGGTGATATGCCCACCGGTCAGCGCCTTGCCAAGACACAGGATATCCGGAACCACCCCGGAGTGATCCATTGCAAACATCTCGCCACTGCGTCCGAAACCGGTCGCGATCTCATCGAAGATCAGCAAAACGTCATGCGCATCACACAAGGCACGCGCCCCACGTAACCAGGCGGGGTGATAGAAATACATCCCACCTGCGCCCTGCACCACCGGTTCAAGGATCAGTGCGGCTATTCTGTTCCCTTTGTCGTGCAGCAGCGCCTCCAGCGCCTCCAACCCGTTCTCGGAAGGATCGTCGAGCCAGACATCGCCAAATTGAATGTGAGGGCGTGGCAGAAAGTGCTGGATCGACAACGCACCGCGAAACAGGCCATGCATCCCGTTGACGGGATCACAAACGCTCATCGCCTTCCATGTGTCGCCATGATAGCCACCACGGATCGTGGCAAATTCAGACCGTTCGCCCCGGCCTTTGGCAATCTGGTACTGGACTGCCATCTTCAACGCGACTTCGATCGCGACCGAGCCGCTGTCACTGTAGAAAATGCGATCCAGCCCAACTGGCAGAAGGTCGACCAACCTGCGGCCAAGTTCCACGGCGGGTTCGTGGGTCAGACCGCCAAACATCACATGCGGCAGTGTATTCAGCTGCTTTTGCATCGCATCGATGATGGCCGGGTGCCTGTGCCCATGCACCGTACACCACCAGGACGACATTGCGTCGATCATTCTGACGCCATCAGCACGCGTCAGCCAGACACCTTCTGCCCCGGTAATCAGGTGCATCGGGCCAGGTTCAAGCACATGTGTATAAGGGTGCCACAGATGGCGCGCATCAAATTCCAACGGGGTCACAGGAACCTCCGAATGGTCGCCACATCGATTGCCGAAAATGCACTGTTCAGGCTCCGCGGTGTCAGGTCGCTCAGAAATGGCAGGCGTCCCAGATGATGCACTTTACACATCTCGACGATGGTTTGCTCTACGTCCGGCACGGGGTCACCCACGAATGCGACGCCGACTACCTCGCAGCCAACAGCCCGAAGCGCCATCAGAGACAATGTGGTGTGGTTGATCGTTCCCAAGGCGGTGCGCGCAACAAGAACAACCGGAGCCTGCCATCCGGCAATCAGGTCCAGAAAGAACGACTGGCGGTTCAGCGGCACCATAAGGCCCCCTGCGCCTTCGACAACAAGAGGCCCGTCCACTTTCGGAATTTCAAGACGCGAGAAGTCAATCTCAATACCCATGTCTTCGGCAGACAGATGCGGTGAAGCGGGCATGTTCAGCCGGTACGCTTCGGGCAGGACCTCGGCACCGCTCAGCGCGCTGACGGTTTCAGTGTCCGTAGCATCCTCAAGACCAGACTGAACAGGCTTCCAGTACCGGGCCTGCAAAGCTGCCGCCAGACCAGCTGAAAACACGGTTTTTCCAACACCTGTGTCGGTTCCGGTAACGATCAGCGCGCTCATGCGGCCTCCGACTGACAGATTGCGATGGTTGATAACAGGGTCGAGATATCCTGAAGGGTGACATTTCCGGTAATCGAGACGCGCAACCGGGATGTGCCTTTTGGGACAGTGGGCGGGCGGATGCCCCGAACGTCAAAACCCTGCTGCTGCAAAGTGGCCGCCATCGCCATTGTGCGCTCGTCATCTCCCAGTACAACCGGAATGATCTGGCTGTTCAACGCGGCTGCGGGCAACCCCAGTTGCCGTGCGGCGTCATGGGCATGGCGCATACGTTCATGCGCGCCTTCAATCAGGCTGACATCCTCGGCCAGTTCCCGTAGCGCAGCACGAACCAGAGAAGCGTTCAAAGGCGACGGAGCGGTCGCAAAGATGAAGGGACGAGCGCGGTTGATCAGGGTATCAATCATCACGCGCGGACCGCAGATCAGCCCGCCTGAGACACCAAGCCCTTTACCGCAGGTATGCAATGTCAGCAGATCAGCGTTCAGGTCATGCGCAAGACCCCTGCCTCGCTCTCCGAAAACGCCGGTTGCGTGGGCCTCATCAACAACCAAAACCGCATCAGCTTCGCGCGCAAGTACGGACAGGTCTTCCAGCGGCGCCAGATCACCTTCCATGGAATACACGCTTTCGACGGCAATCCAGACCTGACCCGAACCGCCTGTAGATTGCCAGTCGCGCAATACGTTGCGTGCATCCGCAACGTCATTGTGGCGGAAGGTACGCAGGTCTGCACGGCTGGCCCGCATACCTTCATGGGCGCTCGCGTGAACCAGCGCGTCATAAAGGACCAAGTCCTCAGCCGCAGGCAACGTGGAGAAGATCGCCTGATTGGCCTGGAACCCGCCTCCCATGAACAGCGCGGCCTCAGCTCCGAAGAATGCGGCCGCTTCCCGCTCCAGCACTTCATGTTCAGGGTGGTTGCCCCGCAACAGACGTGAACCTCCCGAACCTACAGGTACACCCCGCGACAGCGCGTCATGCGCCGCGCGCTGTAACACTTGAGATCCAGCAAGACCCAGATAGTCATTTGACGCGAAATCCAGCCCTTGCGTCGGGATCAAGGCCCGGCGGCGGTGCCGGGCTTGAAGCGCATCAAGCATCGATTCCAATCGGTTGACTGCTTTCATTCGGCAGCTTCCGTGCAGTTTCGCGTTTCGGCTTTTTCGGCCTGAAGACCAAGTTTCGCAAACAGGACCGCGTCGGTGTCTTCTTCGGGGTTTTCTGCTGTCAGAAGCGTTTCGCCAACAAAGATCGAGTTGGCACCGGCGAAAAAGCACATCGCCTGCATCTCGTCACTCATGTCGCTGCGCCCGGCCGAAAGCCGCACATAGGACTTGGGCATCAATATGCGGGCCGTTGCTATGATCCGCACAAAGTCGATCGGGTCAATCGGCTCGGCGTCGGCAAGTGGGGTATCGGCCTGCGGCATCAACATATTGATCGGCACCGAGTCAGGTGGAGGCGTCATGTTGGCCAATGTCAGCAACATGTCGATACGGTCGCCAGTATGTTCACCCATCCCCAGAATGCCGCCTGAGCAAACCTTGATCCCTGCTTCCTGCACCCGGTTCATCGTATCAATCCTATCCGCAAAGGTACGGGTGGTGATGACTTCGGAGTAATAGCGTTCCGAGGTGTCAATGTTGTGATTGTAATAGTCCAAACCGGCATCGCGCAGCTGCACCACCTGGGTGTCGTCGAGCATACCCAGCGTCATGCAGGTTTCCATGCCCAGTTCCTTGACGCCCTCGACCATCGCGACCAGCGCATCCATGTCACGCGCCTTTGGCTCGCGCCACGCCGCCCCCATGCAGAACCGGGTCGCGCCACCATCGCGGGCTTTCTTGGCCTCGGTCAGAACGCGCTGAACCTCGATCAGCTTCGATGCTGGCAAGGTTGATCCATTACGGGCTGATTGCGAGCAATAGGCGCAATCCTCGGCGCAGCCACCCGTCTTGATCGACAATAGCTTCGAGGTCTGGATCTGGTTCGGATCAAAGTTTTCGCGATGCACGGTCTGCGCACGAAACAAAAGATCCATCAGCGGAAGATCGTGAATAGCTTGCGCAGTTTTACGGGTCCAGCCGGAGTGTGGGATGATCATTTTATCTATAAAACTCTCTGCAGCTTGCGTTGCTGTGAATTTATTATCGATAAAACTTGAATACGCAACTGTGTTGGCGCAAACGATCTTAAATCAAGCGGAAATGCCGCGCCTTCAGAAATCGAGCCCCAGATCGACGGTGCGGGCAGAATGCGTCAAGGCACCGGACGAGATGTAATCCACCCCTGTCGCCGCGATCGATGCGACCCGTTCCAAGGTCACGTTGCCGCTGGCTTCGGTCTTCAACCGCCCGCCCACCATGGCAACCGCTTCGCGCAGCATATCATTGTCCATGTTGTCCAGTAAAACAACCGAAGCCCCGCCAACGTCCAGCACTTCGGAAAGCTGGTCCAGTCGATCAACCTCAATCTCGACCGCCATCATGTGACTGGCCTTTGCCTTAGCGGCTTCAAGAACCTTACGGATGCCGCCTGCCGCAGCAATGTGGTTGTCCTTGATCAGGATCGCATCTGACAAGGAATAGCGGTGGTTGAAACCGCCACCGTGCAGCACGGCCTGTTTTTCCACGATGCGCAGACCTGGCGTTGTCTTGCGTGTACAGGTCATACGGGCTGTTGTGCCGTTGGTCTGCTCCACAAATGCGGCTGTCATTGTGGCAATACCCGTCAGGCGACCGGCAAAGTTCAGAGCGACACGTTCGCCGGACAGGATCGATGCGGCAGAGCCCTTGATGGTCATCAGCGTATCACCGCGTGCGCAACGCGAACCATCCTTGATCCGCACGTCAACCTCAAGCGACGGATCCACAAGCCGGAACGCGATTGCAGCAACTTGCATCCCCGACACGACAGCGTTTTCGCGTGCGTTCAGGCTGGCTGTATAGGTTGTTTCCTGTGAGATCACGGCGCGGGTTGTCACATCACCGTAGCTTCCCAGATCCTCCATCAGCGCAGCGCGGACCACGGGTTCCAGAATCAGATCCGGCAGGATTGCATATGTCATGACAGTTCCTCGCAGGCTTTGGCCCGAATGCTCATTGCTTCGGACAAATACATCCGGGACCGCTCTCCGGGCCCATCATTGGCTTTTGGAAAGTCGGATCGCTTGTGCGCACCGCGGCTTTCTTCGCGCTGCAAGGCTGCGGCAGCGATCAAGGTCGCGGTTGCACACATGTTGCGAAATGACGGGCAGGCATCGTGCTGCGCCTCCAACTGCGCAATAGATTGCAGAGCACGGATTAGGCCCGCCCGGTCCCGGACAACGCCCACGTCGCGCGTCATGGTTTCGCGCAACTCCTGGATAGATTTTGTTGTGTCCGGGGACATTACCTGAACAAACTGCAATGCAACAGGGTCGGCATTTGACACCACCGGAACGGATGCCCCGATACTTTCGGCGCAGATGCGTGCAAAGACAAGCGCCTCAAGCAACCCGTTCGAGGCCAACCGGTTGGCACCGTGAAGGCCTGTCGAAGATGCCTCGCCGCAGACCCAAAGCCCGTCAAGTGTCGCGCGACCGTCAGTGTCGGTGGCAATACCGCCCATGTGATAATGCGCTGCCGGTGCGACCGGAATCGGTTCGTTGACCGGGTCGACGCCATTGCGCGCGCAGTATTCAGCAACTGCCGGGAACAGGTCCGTTATCTTCGAGCCCAATGCGGTGCGGGTGTCCAGCTTGGGTCGGTTACCTGCCTGCACTTCGGCAAAAATTGCACGCGCGACGACGTCTCGCGGGGCGAGTTCTGCGTCCGGATGAACAGATAACATGAACCGCTCACCCTTATTGTTGATCAGGGTTGCCCCTTCGCCGCGCAACGCTTCGGTTGCCAGCGGTGCCGGATCTTCGCCAACATCCATTGCCGTCGGATGAAACTGAACGAATTCGGCGTCAGCAATAAGTGCACCAGCACGCGCGGCCATCCCGATGACCTGCCCGCGAATGCGCGCCGGGTTGGTCGTCAAGGCATACAACCCGCCAGAGCCACCCCCGGCAAGCAACACAGCAGGCCCGCAGAGCGTAACGGGCTCGGACCCCGTTTCTGATGCGTCCTGAACCGTGACACCAGTCACCCGACCGTTGGATACGTCCAGCGCCGTGGCAAGGACACCTTCCAACACCTGAACCGAGGACGTTTCATGCACCCGTTCGATCAGGGCAGCCATGATTTCACTACCTGCCTGATCCCCTTTCACCCGTACGACACGCGCGAAGCTATGCGCCGCTTCGCGTGACAACACATAACTGCCATCCTTGGTGCGATCGAATGGCGTGCCCAATGTCGTCAGGTCGAGGATATATTGACGCGCCTCGCGCGTGACCAGATCGGCAACAGCCGGAACGACTATGCCAGCGCCAGCCATTACGGTGTCCAGGCTGTGGCTTTCCGGGCTGTCCGACAAATCCATTGCTGCGGCCACACCGCCTTGCGCCCATGAGGAACTTGCACCTTCACCCAAAGCATCCGGTGAGATTACAACCACTGGTCGCGGCGCGAGCTTCAATGCTGCATAAAGCGCACCGATGCCAGCCCCCACAATAATGACGCGATCCGTGGTGACTTTGGTCATTTCAGATCAAATGCCGAGCTTGCGGGACAGATCAATCATCGCCTGAACGGATTTGCGCGCCTTTTCAGCCACATCTTCGGCGACCTCGACCTGCCCTTCCATCGTGTGCAGGGCGTAGAGGATCTTTTCAAGCGTGATCTTCTTCATATACGGGCACATGTTGCATGGCCCGACAAATTCGACCTCGGGCAATTCATCGGCAATGTTGGATGCCATCGAACACTCGGTGATCAGCATCGCCTTTTTCGGCTTTTCATCATGCACGTATTTGATGATGCCGCTGGTCGAGCCGGAATAGTCTGCCTCGGCCACCACATCCGGCGGGCATTCAGGATGCGCGATCAGCCGTGTTCCCGGGTTCCATTCGCGGAAGTCGCGCAAGTCCTGTGCGGTGTATTGTTCATGCACGATGCAAGAGCCGGGCCAATACACCACGTTCTTGTGGCTTTGATTGGCAACATTCTGCGCCAGATACTGATCCGGTGTCATGATGACCGTATCGCTTACCATGGCGTTCACGATCTGAAGTGCGTTCGAAGAGGTGCAGCAGATATCCGAGGCTGCTTTTACCTCAGCAGTGGTGTTTACATAGGACACAACCGGCGCGCCGGGGTATTTGGCGCGCATTTCATCGATTCCCTCAGCGGTAATCGATTCTGCCAATGAACAACCGGCTTCCATGTCGGGCATCAGAACAGTCTTCTGAGGGCTGAGGATCTTCGACGTCTCGGCCATGAAATGAACACCGGCCTGAACGATCACATCTTCTTCGACCTCACTAGCCTTGATCGCAAGCTGCAAACTGTCCCCAACGAAATCGGACACACCGTGAAAAATCTCGGGCGTCATGTAATTGTGCCCAAGGATCACGGCGTTACGTTCTTTCTTGAGCGTATTGATGGCCCGCACGTAAGGCGCGTAGATCGCCCAATCCGGTGGGCTGACCACGCGATCCATGCGGGCAAACGTGTCTTTCATCTCATTGGCCAGAGAGGCCGATGGGGCAAGGTCATAAACGTCCGAAATCACCGAGCGGACATGTGCAATATCGAGCAACGGGTAGCCACCTTTGTCAGTTGCCTTCAACCCCTCGGGGCTGCTGAACGGCTTAGCCCTAGCCGAAACAGTACCGGTTCGAAACCGGAAAATGTGACGTTAGCGCTAAGGCAAACCGACAAAACAAAGGTTGGCGTGGTAGTCAGCCCAAAATGCCCGGCAATCGCAGCCCATGTTCACGCGCGCAGGCTTTCGCGTCCTCGTACCCTGCGTCCGCGTGACGCCAGACACCTGACGCGGGATCATTCCAGAGCACCCGTTCCAGTCGCTTGGCCGCGGCATCTGTTCCGTCTGCACAGATGACGACGCCCGCATGCTGGCTGAAGCCCATACCAACCCCGCCACCATGATGCAGCGAAACCCAGGTCGCACCCGACGCCGTATTGACAAGCGCGTTCAGCAGCGGCCAGTCCGAAACAGCATCCGAACCGTCCTTCATCGCCTCGGTCTCGCGGTTGGGTGAGGCAACAGAGCCACTGTCGAGATGGTCTCGGCCGATGACGACCGGAGCTTTCAATTCGCCGTTTCTAACCATCTCGTTGAACGCCAGCCCAGCCTTGTGGCGATCTCCCAGCCCGATCCAGCAGATCCGCGCTGGCAAGCCCTGAAACGCAATACGCTCCTGCGCCATGTCCAACCAGTTGTGCAGATGGGTATTGTCGGGGAACAGTTCCTTCATTTTGGCGTCGGTCTTGTAGATATCTTCAGGGTCGCCGGACAACGCACACCAGCGGAAGGGTCCGATACCCCGACAAAACAGCGGGCGAATATAGGCGGGCACGAAGCCGGGGAAGGCAAAGGCGTTCTCCAACCCTTCATCCTGCGCAACCTGTCGGATGTTGTTACCGTAATCCAACGTCGGCACGCCCGCGTTCCAGAAGTCCACCATTGCAGCGACGTGCTGCTTCATCGAAGCACGTGCAGCCTTTTCGACCGCCTTCGGGTCACTTTCGCGCTTGTCTTTCCATTGCGCCATGGTCCAACCAAGCGGCAGGTAGCCATTTACCGGATCGTGGGCACTGGTCTGATCCGTGACAATATCGGGGCGCATCCCGCCAGCTTGCATCCGAGCGCAAATTTCCGGGAAGATTTCAGCGGCATTTCCCAACAGACCAACAGATTTCGCTTCGCCCGCCTTGGTCCAGCGATCAATCAATGCCAGCGCTTCATCCAGCGTCTCGGCTTTCTCGTCCAGATATTTGGTGCGCAAGCGAAAGTCGATGCTGTCCGGGTTGCATTCCACGGCCAGACAACAAGCCCCTGCAAAGACAGCGGCCAGAGGCTGCGCGCCGCCCATTCCACCCAGCCCCCCGGTCAGGATCCACTTACCTGTCAGGTCACCGCCATAGTGCTGACGTCCGGCCTCGGCAAAGGTTTCATATGTGCCCTGCACGATGCCCTGTGTACCAATATAGATCCACGAGCCAGCGGTCATCTGGCCGTACATCATCAGACCTTTCTTATCGAGCTCGTTGAAGTGGTCCCAATTGGCCCAGTGCGGCACAAGGTTCGAGTTTGCAATCAATACGCGGGGTGCATCGCTATGGGTGCGAACAATGGCAACCGGCTTGCCGGACTGGACGACCAGAGTTTCATCCTCTTCCAGATCTTTCAGGCTGGCAACGATGGTGTCAAAATCCTTCCACGTCCGCGCCGCGCGGCCAATCCCGCCATAGACCACCAGCTCATGCGGGTTTTCGGCCACGTCAGGATGCAGGTTATTCATCATCATCCGCAACGGCGCTTCGGTCATCCAGCTTTTGGCGTTCAGTTCAGGTCCGGTGGGTGGAAAGATGTCACGGGTGTTTTTGCGAGGATCGGTCATCGGGCAAGCTCCAATGCTGTGTCATTGAGGACGTCTAGAATGTCTTTCAACCAACGCCGGAGACGGGTGGCTTTGGCGGTGTCAAAAGTCCAGGGTGGCGTTTCTGATGTCAGGTAGGTCGACTGCGCCAACTCCATCTGGATCGCGTGAATACCGTTATCCGGGCGTCCGTAGTGCCGTGTCGTCCACCCGCCTTTGAAGCGCCCGTTCAAAACGGTGCTGAAAGGGGATGAAGAGGCGAATTCATGTGCAATTGTTTCGATTTCCGGTGCACAGGTCATCCCGTTATTTGTTCCAATGTTCATGTCGGGCAAAACGCCGTCGAACAGAAAAGGAATGTGACTGCGGATTGAGTGGCAATCATACAGCACAGCGATTCCGTGGATCGCCTTCACCCTCTCCAGTTCGGCCAGCAAAGCGGCATGATATGGCGCATGAAATGCGTCACGTCGTTCAATGGTATCTTTTTCAGTTGGAAGGATGTCCCAGATATCCTGCCCGTCGAAATCCGTAAGCGGCACCAAGGTCGTCGTGTTTTGGCCAGGGTAAAGAGAAGTACCGCCTGGGTCACGATTGGCATCGATCACATAGCGATGAAAGGTGGCCCGCACCGTGGTAGCACCGGGCAAAAGCCCGTCGTAGAGCATGTGGATGTGCCAATCCGTATCTGTCAGCGCCCGACCCCGAGCATTCAGTTTGGCATCAATCGCCGCAGGCACATAAGTGCCCGTGTGAGGCAGGCCCAAAACAATTGGACTACCACCCCGAACTACCTCGACCGGATCAGTCATGCGCCAAGCTCCGGCATGGCGACACCGGTGCTTTCGGCAATCTCACCGCTTGCAATAAGGGCCGAGGCTGCTTCTATGTCATTTGCCATGTATCTGTCATCTTCTAACGCCGGTACAACCGAACGCAGGCGCGCCATGACACCTTGAAGGCTTTCACTGGTTGGCAGCGGCGCGCGATATTCAACCCCTTGCGTTGCACACAGCAACTCGACCCCAAGGATACGCTCCAGATTGGTCACCATTTGCCCCAGCCGCCGCGCACCATGGGCGGCCATTGACACGTGATCCTCCTGATTGGCCGAAGTTGGTGTTGAATCTGTGACGCAAGGATTGGCCAGATGCTTGTTTTCGCTCATCAGCGCGGCTGTCGTGACTTCGGCAATCATCAGGCCAGAATTCAATCCGGGGTTGGGTGTCAAAAAGGGAGGCAAATCAAAGCTGAGTACCGGATCGACGATCAGCGCGATACGCCGCTGCGCAATCGCCCCGATCTCGGCCACTGCCAGAGCAATCATGTCGGCGGCAAATCCGACCGGTTCTGCATGAAAGTTTCCGCCTGATACGATCAACCCGGCCTCGGCCAGAACCAGAGGGTTATCGGTGGCGGCGTTGGCCTCGGTTTCCAGGGTTACTGAAGCCTGACGCAGCACATCCATCGCGGCGCCAACAACCTGCGGTTGGCAGCGGATGCAGTACGGGTCCTGAACCCGCGTATCACCGTCCCGGTGGCTCTCGCGAATGACCGACCCAGCCAGTAGCGCGCGCATGGTTGCGCCCGCTTCGATCTGGCCTCGGTGACCACGCAAGGCGTGAATTTCGGGTTGCAAAGGCGCGGTAGACCCCATGATCGCATCCGTTGTCAGGGCTGAAGTGACCAAAGCGCTTTGCGCCGCCCGCCACGCGCCGAAAAGCCCCGCCAGCGCAAACGCCGTGGAAAACTGAGTGCCGTTGATCAGTGCCAACCCTTCCTTGGGGCCAAGTTCGACCGGGGTCAAACCTGCCGCTGCCAGTGCGTCGCCGCCAGGCATGGCTGTACCGCCAAACTCAGCTTCACCCTCGCCCATCATGACGGCTGCCATGTGCGACAGTGGTGCCAGATCGCCCGAAGCACCAACAGACCCCTGTGCCGGGATCACCGGTGTCACGCCTGCGACAAGCATCGCTTCCAGCAGGTCAATCAGCTCCAACCGCACACCCGACGCGCCACGTCCGAGGCTGAGCAGTTTGAGCGCCATCATGAGCCGCGCAACAGCACGCGGGATCGCTGGTCCAACGCCACAGCAATGGGACAAGATCAGGTTGCGTTGCAGCGTCGCGGTATCCTCGGCCGCGATCTTGACGCTTGCCAGTTTTCCAAAACCCGTATTAACCCCGTAAACGGCGGCTTGGCCAGTCGCCGCCTCAATAATGCGAGCGTGCGCCGAGGCTATGGCAGGCCTGCAAACCGGGTCCAGCCGAACGGCGCATTCCTGGCGGAATACCTGTTCCAGCTGCGCCAGAGATACAGCACCGGGAGTTAACGTCAGAGTGGTCAAAATGCGCCTCCGAATATGCGGGCGTGAAGGGGATTAAAACCGATGCGGTAGGCTAGCTCGGCCGGGTGGGTGACATTCCAGACGGCCAGATCCGCCCGCAGGCCCTGAAAGATCCTGCCGCAGTCTCTCAGGCCCAGTGCACGCGCGGCATTCACAGTGACACCTTTCAAAGCTTCCTCAGGTGTCATTCGAAACAAGGTGCACCCCATGTTCATTGCAAGCAAAAGCGATGTCATCGGAGCCGAACCTGGGTTGCAGTCGGTCGCAAGGGCCATTGGCACTTCGTACATGCGCAACAGGTCAACAGGCGGTTGTTGCGTCTCGCGCAGGGTGTAGAAAGCCCCAGGCAGGATCACGGCCACCGTTCCTGCCGCTTCTATGGCTTTAACACCGCTTTCGTCCAAATACTCGATATGGTCGGCAGAAAGCGCGCCATAGCTTGCAGCAAGTTTCGCGCCACCCAGGTTGGACAGTTGTTCGGCATGCAACTTGACCGGCAGTCCTAGTTCCTTGGCAACGTCAAACAGTGGCACCAGTTGGTCGGGCAGGAAGGCAATCCCTTCGCAAAATGCGTCAACTGCGTCTACCAAACCCTCGGCATGAGCCGCGCGAAGCGTCGGAATGCAAATCTCAGCAATGTACGCCTCGGGCCAGTCTTTATACTCGGCGGGTACAGCATGAGCGCCCAGAAAGCTGGTCGCTATGCGCACCGGGCGGCTTTCCTGCAGGGCCCGCGCGGCGCGCAGCATGGTCAACTCAGTTTCTTGATCCAGCCCATAGCCCGATTTGACTTCGATCACCGAGACCCCTTCGGCGATCATCGCGTCCACGCGCGGCAGAGCCTGCGCGATCAAATCCTCTTTACTGGCCGCACGTGTGGCTTTCACGGTCGAAATGATCCCTCCGCCTGCGCGGGCCACCTCTTCATAGCTGGCACCGTTAAGGCGCATCTCGAACTCAGCCGCGCGGTCGCCGCCATGCACCACATGGGTATGGCAATCGATCAGAGCCGGCGTCACCAGCCGCCCGTCCAGCGAGGTTTGAGAGAACGTCGCGTATTCTTCCGGTAACTGCGTCTTCGGACCGACCCATGAAATCCGGTCGCCACGCACGACAATCGCCGCGTCTTCGATCAATCCGTATGCATCCGCACCAACCATTGTAGCGGCGTGCAGATCTGTGAACAGATGATCGTGGGTTTGCATTCGAATCCCTCTTCGGTGCAATTCTCTCTTTTCTGGTACAGGTCTTTATGGCATATGTCTATTCATAAAACCGGAGGTAGGAATGACGGTCATATTCGCAAAACGGGCCTTTCTGGCAGCCGGCTGGGCAGAAAACCTGCGAGTCGAGATCAAGAATGGTCGTATCGCGCATCTGACAACCGACGCGGTCGCGCAAAACGGCGACACCTGCGTTGACACTCTCCTGCCCGCTTTGGGCAACCTTCACAGCCATGCCTTTCAGCGCGCCATGGCGGGAATGACCGAATATCGGCTGGCTGGCCGTGACAGTTTCTGGACTTGGCGCGATCTGATGTATCGTTTCACAGCCCACCTGAGCCCTGACCAAATTCAGGCCATCGCCGCGCAAGTCTATGTCGAGATGCAGGAGGCCGGGTACGCGTCGGTCGGGGAATTCCATTATCTGCACCACCAACCGGACGGGCAACCCTATGACAGACTTTGCGAACTCAGCGACCGGATCATGGCCGCCGCCGCCGAGACCGGAATTGGCCTGACCCATCTGCCCGTGCTCTACAGCTATGCAGGAGTTGGAGAAAAACCGCTGGAGGCCGGGCAGCGACGCTTTGGCAATGATGTGGGCAGTTTTTGCGAACTTGTCGCTCAGGCGCGGGAAGCGCTCGGCAATCTTCCCGACGACTGTCGCGTCGGCATCGCGCCACATTCACTGCGCGCCACGTGTCCGCGCGATATGGCGCAGGTGGTGGCATCACAAAATTCCGGTCCGATCCATATCCACATTGCTGAACAACCCAGAGAGGTTGAGGAAGTGCAGGCTGGCCTTGGCGCGCGTCCGGTCGAATGGCTGCTGGATAATGCCCCGGTTGATTCCAACTGGTGCCTGATCCACGCAACCCATATGACCGACGAAGAGACTCGCGCCATGGCCCACAGCAATGCCGTTGCCGGTCTGTGCCCGGTGACAGAAGCCAACCTGGGCGATGGGCCTTTCAATGGCCCTGTCTATTTGAATGCAGGCGGCGCTTTTGGCGTGGGATCAGACTCCAACGTGTTGATTTCCATGACCGAAGAGCTCCGCACACTCGAATATTCGCAACGACTGCGCGACCTGTCACGTAACGTGCTGGTGGTTGGTGAAGGTTCTGTCGGACAAACCCTTTACCGCGGCGCAGCTATTGGCGGCGCGCAGGCGCTAGGCCGCAATGCGGGGCAAATTGCCGAAGGAATGCTGGCTGATCTTGTCGCCATTGACAGCCAAGCCCCTGCCCTTTGCGCATTTCAGCCCCAGCAGTTGCTGGATGGTCTTGTCTTTGCCGCCAAAGATAATGTCGTTACTGATCTTTGGTCCGCAGGCCGACATCAGGTTCAAAACGGGCGTCACTTCCTGCGGGACAAGGTCGCGCGTAACTACAAACGGGCAATAGGTGAGCTTCTGGCTGAGCTTTAGCTGGGGGCCTTATTGAAACTCACGCGAAGGATCTTGGCACCAGCAGCGGGCCTGACCGTAACGGCGGCGTTCAGCGTCATTGCGTCTCCGGCCACCAGAGGCGTTTTGTCTGACATATGGGCCATTCCCGAGGCGACAAAGATAAACTCGCCCGCCGCCCCCTCGAATTCCTGATCATTTGCAAAAACGTTCACTACCACAACGACGTCCTTTGGATCGTAGATCACATTGAACGCACGACACGGCCCGTCCAACAGCCGCGCATTCAGCGCGAGCGCCCCGTCGAACGAAAGCGGCAGCAAAGGGCGTGCCGTTAAAACGCCGCTATCGCCGAGCAAATCAAGCCCTGCCCCTTCGATGATCGTGTGTACGCGCGACATCCCTGGAAATCGGGAAAATGGCCCATCCCGATCGATCCGGGCCACACTAATACGCCAGGCGACGTGCTCGCCGACCCGCTTCGCGGCAAGTTCGGTAGTTACACCGCCACCATTGGCCCATGGCGTAACCGCGCAATCCTGCAATCTGATAAGGTTCTGGGTCAAATTCTTTGCATCTCACCGTTAACCTAGACATAATACTAATAAGTTCAAAAAATATAGTGAGCACAATGTGAACGAGCAGAAAAACGTCGGCTTCCAGGATGTCCGCGATGAAGTTTTGAATCGCATCCAGACCAGAATCTGGCCGCAAGGCAGCTTGCTGCCTACCGAACTGGAGCTTGCCGCCGAGTTCGGTTGTGCTCGTGCAACTGTCAATCGCGCTCTGCGTGAACTTGCTGATCAGGGTATTGTCACACGGAAACGCAAAGGCGGCACGCGTGTGGTCACAACACCGGTCAAACAAGCCCGACTGCCTATTGCGGTAGTCCGGCAAACCATTGAAGATATGAATGCCGAATACCGATATGCGTTGGTCAACCGTACGCTGATAGATTGTCCGGCATGGCTGCAAGCCAAACTCGGACTGCCCGAGGGTACGCAAATTCTGCATTTGCGCTGTATGCACCATGCCGACAACCGCCCCTTCCAGTACGAGGAACGATGGATCAATACCGCCGCAGTACCGCACGTCATGGATGAAGACTTTCTGACCACCGGTCCTAACGAATGGTTGCTGGCCGAGGTTCCTTTTTCGAACGCGGAAATTGCATTCTCAGCTGTTCCGGCAACCGGTCCGCTTCAGGATTTTCTTTCCGTTCCGCCCGGCACCCCTTTGTTCCAGTTGGAGCGGACAACGTGGTTTCGAAAAACCCCGGTCACCTTTGTGCGCATGACCTTTCATCAGGGTTATCAAATGCGGACTACGTACTGAGGCCGTATTCGTTATTGGTGATCCCGCCGAATGCCAAAATCTCGATCCGCTACCCCCGCTTGTTTCAAGTACGCACTACATCAAGTGCATATGCATTCGGGTGGCCAGACTGCCCAGAACCCAGATGGTGCCAAGGATCATGATCATCAGAACCAATGTCGAAAACAGCACCAGGTGCAGATCTTCGCGGCTGCTGCGCCGACGGTCGATATGTAGGAAGTAGACAAGCTGCAACACAAGCTGTGCCAATCCAAGCAACCCGATGGTCAGGTAAACACCAACCGTTTCAATCCCATAAACCTGCGCCACGCCAAACATCGCCAAGGTCAGCAACAGCGAGCCACCATACCCGATCACATAGCGCCGACGCTCGCGACGATGCATTTCAGAGCGCTTATCCATAGGTCAGACCTCCGAAATACACGATGGTAATGATCCCAATCCAGATCAGATCGAGAAAATGCCAGAACAACGCCAGTCGCACCACGCGCGAGATAACCACATCCGTCATACCCTTGACGCGCAGCTGGATACCCAAAACGATCAACCAAAGGCATCCAGTCGCAACGTGCAGACCATGCAGTGGGACCAACCCGAAAAAAGCCGACAGAAAACCGCTGCGCTGCGGAATGCCGCCTTTATCCGCCATAGCCATGAAGTCACGCACTTCAAGCACCAGAAAACCAAGCCCAAGCGCAAGAGTGACGCCAAACCATAAGACAATGCGACCGCGCGGCAGATTGTACTTCAACGCCAGCATGGCAAGACCCACTGTCAGGCTGCTGGTCAGCAGTATCATGGTCTGCGCAAAGACACTTTTCAGATCAAACAACTCGTGCGGGCCGGGGCCACCTGCCTGCGCATCGATCATCGTTATGTAAATCGCAAACATCAGGCCAAAATAGACCAGATCGCTCATCAAGAAGACCCAGAACCCAAAGGTGACAACCTCGGTTGCCTTGTGGGCACTGGCGTGATGTTCCCCTAGATTGATACCGGGATAGCTGTGAGTGGGCGCGCGCTTCATGTCGCCACCTCCAGATCCGGGCGGGCAAGGCCGCGGTTTTCCGGAGAAGTTTCATAATCGCGATCAACCGCCGCTTCGCTGTGGACCAATGCCAGCCAGGCTTCGTGGTCCCTTCGCACCTCTTCCGCTGGGATGGTGAGTTCTGTACTGTCATCGAATGTCCAGATGATCACCACAAGGATCATCAAAACCGTCATTAACGCCGCAAGCCACCAGATCCACCAGACCAGCGCAAACATCCATATGCCACTGAGAACGCACAGAACAAAGCCAATTCCCGTGTTTCGGGGCAGTTCGATATCTTCATAAGCGTCTGGTGTTGGATAGGCCGTTCCTTTTGCCTTCTGTGCCGTGAACTCATCCCGATCCGAAACCTTGGGGATGATCGCAAAGTTATAAGCGGGAGGCGGTGAAGGGATAGACCATTCCAATGTGCGACCATCCCAGGGATCCCCAACCGGAACACGGGTTTGGTCGCGGTCACGAATGCTGACCCATAGCTGGATCAGGATCGAGAACAATCCACAAGTAATAACAATCGCTCCGATGATGGCCACGATCATGAAAGGGTGGAAAGACGGATCGCTATAGCTGAAAGATCGGCGCGGCATGCCCAACAGCCCGACGAAGTAGAGAGGCATGAATGTCAGCAAAAACCCCCCGGTCCAGCAATAAACAGAAACCCGGCCCCAGAATTCGTTCAGTCGGAATCCAAAGGCCTTGGGGAACCAGTAATTGTATGCCGCCAACAATCCGAACAACACGCCAGGCAATAACGCGTTGTGGAAATGAGCTACCAAAAACAGCGTATTGTGAACCTGGTAGTCTACGGTTGGATTTGCCAGGATCACGCCGCTCAGCCCGCCGATGGCAAACAGCATCAAAAATGACAACCCATAAAGCATCGGCACCGAGAACCGAATGCGTCCCCGCCACAACGTCGCCATCCAGTCATAGACTTTCACGCCGGTTGGGATGGCAATCAGCATGGTCGCGATACCAAACACCGCGTTGATCAGCGCGCTTTGACCCATGGTGAAAAAGTGGTGCAGCCAGACTGTGAACGACAACACGGCGATCGACATGGTCGCGATGACAAGCGAGTTGTAGCCATAAAGCCGTTTGGCCGAGAAGGTCGCAAACACCTCGGAATAGATGCCATAAGCAGGCAAAACCAGCAGGTAAACCTCGGGGTGGCCGAACAGCCAAAACAGATTGGCATAGTTCATCATGTTGCCACCGAGGTCGTTTGTGAAAAAGTGGAAATCAAGATAGCGATCAGCGGCAAGCATCAGCGCGGCGACACTCAAAGGCGGCATAGCAAAGACGATCAAGATCGAACTGCAAATGATTGTCCAGCAATACATCGGCAGCCGCATGAACGTCATGCCCGGCGCGCGCAACTTGTAGATCGTTACAGCAAAATTGATACCGGTCAGTGAGGTGCCAATGCCCGAAACAACGATTGCCCAGATCCAGTAATCCGGTCCAACACCGGGATTGAACGTTGCGCCGGTATACGGTGGATAGGCTGTCCAGCCGCCGGTCGAAAACTCTCCAATCACCAGCGACACCATCAGCATCATGCCTGACGAAACCGTAAGGCCCAGACTAATCTGGTTTAGTTGCGGGAATGCCACATCGCGCGCGCCGATCATCAGCGGGACAATGTAATTCGCAACACCAAAGACAAAGGGAACGGCAACAAAGAAGACCATGATTGTGCCGTGAGTGCTGAAAAGCTCGGCAAAATGTTCGGCTTCGAGGAAACCGTCGCCGGGCCCGGAAGCCTGCTGCGCGCGCATGACAACGCCTTCAAGCACACCGCGTGCCAGCATCACGATGGCAAAGACGATATACATGACACCGATCTTCTTGTGATCGACGCTGGTCAGCCAATCGCGCCACAGGGGTGTCCACAGACGAAACCAGCTCAGCAATCCTACGACAACAACAACGCCAATAATCACAACAGCTGCGGCTGTATTGGCCACGATCTCATTAGTATTTGGGTTCTGGATCAACCCGGCAATCGGAAGAGCGTCCCAACTCAGACGCCCGAAGAAACCCGTCTCGGTCGGCGTCATTTTTGCGCCTCCTGCCCAAATGATGCAGTTCCAGGCTGTAGCTCGATCGGTAAAGGCTGACCGCTGTGGTAGCGGCTCAGGATATTCCGGAACAGGTCGTCTTCTATTGTGAAGTAGAGCGCATCATCCGGCATCCGAGATGTTCCCAAAGCGGCCTGAACTTCATCCCTGTCAGTCCGCATGGCCAGTTTCCGATAGTTTGCCTTATCTAGTTGGATGCTGTTGTTACGCACTTTTTCGACCCAAGCGTCGAAATCCTCACCACTCATTGCGATAGTGCGGAACTTCTGCTTGGTAAAGCCCCGTCCGTTGTACTGAGTGTTTTCGCCCTGCATCACTTCCGGCGCATCCGCGACAAGATGTAACTGGGTGGTCATGCCCGGCATCGCATAAATCTGCCCAGCCAGCGCGGGTATCATAAAAGACTGCATTACGGTATCGGTCGTCAGCGACAATGCAATTTGCCGCTTTGTCGGAATTCCAAACTCTCCCACTGTGGCGATCCCGAGATCGGGGTACAGAAACAGCCATTTCCAATCCAGACCGACAACCTGAACCCGCAGCGCCGGATCCTCACCAAACGGTGCCGAATACGGGTCAAGCCGATGCGTCGCCTGCCAAAGATAAAAGGACAGCAGGGCCACGATTATTACAGGCACGCCCCACATGACAAATTCCAGCTTGGCCGAGAAATCCCAATTCGGTGCGTAAGGCGCAATGCGGTTGCTTCGGCGGCGATACCGAAACGCTATTATCGGGACCAGCACCAGTACCGGGATAACGGCCAACAGGATCAATACGGTCGCGCGAAGCAAATGCGTTTTCTGAACTACCGCTATCGGGCCTTGCGGGTCCATAAAGCTGTCGCTGGCCAAAGCTGGTTGCACCGAAGCGATCAACAGGAACACAGCGGCAAGTCTGAGCAAGGATGGATTGGACGAAACGACTTGTGCCACAGCTGACTGTCCTCTCCTCATCTCGATCCCATCCAACTATCGGCAAGTGGGTGAAATTTCTCAAGAGTTTTCCGAACCACAAATTGCCATCCTCAGCTTTCTTTCAACTTTGGGTATAAACAGCGACGGGTCGCGCGGCATCTTCCCGTTGACTTGCAAGGCCAGTCGGGACAGAAAAATCGTCAATGCGTACTTTGCTTGTCACTCTAGGATTGATCCTTCTGTCCCAGACCGCACTGGCACAGGATCGTGCAGCAATTGAACGCCAGTTTCAGTCGTGGCTGTTGGAGACGATCTGGCCCAAGGCGCAGGCCAAAGGTGTTTCACGCAACACACTGCAACAGGCGTTTTCCGGTGTTACTCTGAACTGGGGCCTGCCGGATCTGGTTCCGCCCGGGCATAAACGCAAAACGCCCAAGGCGCAAAAACAAGCCGAATTTGGCTCGCCCAGCCGGTATTTCAATACGGGGTCAATTCAGGGTGCAACGTCTGTCGGGCGCAGGATGGCAAAGCAACACTCTGCGATTCTTGCCAAAGTCGAAAGCAATACTGGCGTTCCTGCTCGTATCATTCTGGCAATCTGGGGCAGAGAAAGCGGCTATGGGCAGGTGCCAATCCGCCATGATGCGTTCAGGGTTCTGTCGACCAAGGCATTCATGAGCACACGCGCGGAATACTTCACGGCCGAGCTTATCGCAGCTCTGCAAATCGCAGAAGCGGGGCCCCTGCCAGCCCGGCAAATGAAAAGCAGTTGGGCAGGCGCGTTAGGGCAACCCCAGTTCATGCCATCAAGCTATTTGGATTACGCCGCAGATGGCAACGGCGATGGACAGGTCGATATCTGGGGGTCATCCGATGATACAATCACTTCGATTGGCAACTACCTGAAAAAGCACGGCTGGATCGCCGGGCGTGACTGGGGTTTCGAAGTGTCTGTGCCGGCAACCGTTTCATGTACATTGGAAGGACCCGACCAGGGGCAGTCAATTCAGCAGTGGGAAGCGATGGGCATAAACCGGGTCTCTGGCAAACCTTTTCCAGCCCACGAGATGAAGGGGGTAGGTTACCTGATGATGCCAGCAGGACGATTTGGTCCTGCTTTTCTTGTCACTCCAAATTTTTACGTTCTGAAGGAATACAACAAAAGCGATCTGTATGCTTTGTTCGTCGGCCATGTCGGTGACAGAATCCAATTTGAAAGCGACGATTTTGCAGGGCGGTGGGGCAAGGTCGGCGGTTTTTACCGTTCTGACATCGCAAAGATGCAGGGCGCGCTGGAAAGCTTGGGGTACGATGTCGGAGGCGTTGACGGCTTGCCAGGTTTCAAAACCCGCCGATCAATAGGCAGATGGCAGGAAACGATGGGTGTTGCACCTACCTGCTTTCCTGAAGCCTCGATGACAACGAAACTGGCCCGATAAGGCACCAAGCATGCGTTGAACGGTCGCTCTCGACTTGCTTAAGCATCTTATCGCCGGTCGCAACAGACCGCATTTATCATCAATCTTAATGATTTCGACCATATTGTTGCTCTTTCAAAAACGGACTTGATGCGTCAGATCATGTATTTCCAAGAAGCTCGGATGTTTGCCGACGGGTTACTTGTGCCCTTAAGACACGTTACTTGACGCAACTTGCGACTAAGTGAGCCGTGTTAATTCCAGTTACGCAATCCCTTCCATCTGAGTTCTTTTTGACCGCGCAGTCCAAAACTACTTGTCATAACAAGGCGATATGCCCATCCAAAGAAAGGCACGCGGAACTCCGTTCGGGGGCTTTTCAAGTCAAGTGATGCTGCTCCAAAATATCAACTTTCCGTGATCGACAAATCGTCGCCAGATTTTGGCACAGAGTTGTAAGGGAAGGGTCGCTGGGAACTGTCGTTCGGGCCTTGTATACAGGAAACAACGGAGTCGGCTTTTGACTCGTCTGGACCAAGGTGGCACGATTTGGTCAATAACAGCCGGCACACTGGGCATGATTGATTGACACGGTTTTGAAGACTAAGAGGACATTCCGGATGTTTTCTGTTTTACTGGCCAAGTTTTGATTTGAGAGGCACCATGACACGCAAAGTCACCAAAGCAGTTTTTCCAGTGGCGGGAATGGGAACCCGGTTTTTGCCGGCAACCAAGTCCGTTCCGAAAGAGATAATGACGTTGGTGGACCGCCCCCTGGTGCAATATGCAATCGATGAAGCCCGCGCCGCTGGGATCAAAGAGTTCATCTTTGTGACGTCTCGCGGGAAATCCGCGCTTGAAGATTACTTTGACCATAACCTCGTCCTCGAACAGGAACTAATGGCCAAAGGGAAAAACAAGCTTCTCGATATCCTGAACAAGACCAATATGGAAAGCGGCGCGATCGCCTATATCCGCCAACACAAAGCCTTGGGTCTGGGCCACGCCGTTTGGTGCGCGCGCCGCTTGATAGGCGATGAACCTTTTGCCGTTATGTTGCCTGACGATGTGATTGCTGCAGACAAACCATGTCTGCAACAAATGGTCGAAGCCTATGAGGAAACGGGCGGCAACATGGTGGCAACGATGGAGGTTCCGCCAGAAAAGACAAGTTCGTATGGCGTGCTGGATGTTGTCGACAGTATCGGCCCGGTCATTCCGGCCAAGAGCATGGTTGAAAAGCCTGAACCATCGAAAGCGCCATCCAATTTGGCCGTTATCGGGCGCTATATTCTTCGACCTTCCGTGTTGAACAACCTGAACGCAATGAAAACCGGAAGCGGCGGTGAAATCCAACTGACTGATGCAATCGCCGAAGATATCGCATCCGGCGTGCCCGTTTTTGGCTACAAGTTCGACGGGCAGCGTTTCGACTGCGGCTCAAAATCCGGTTTTCTGCAAGCAACCGTTTCCTTTGCCCTTGCCCGTGACGACCTGCGTGATGACCTGAGCCAGTATCTGAATGACATCGTTGCAACTGGAAAAGCGGCCCAGTAGCCAAGGGATCACTCATTCCACAAAAAGAACTGAAAAATATCGTTGGTCATCAGCAATTCAGGGGCACGCGTATGAACAGAACGGTCTATCCAGTCATCCTGTGTGGTGGTTCAGGAACGCGTTTATGGCCCCTGTCGCGCAAAAGCTATCCCAAGCAATTCGTCCCACTTGTCGGCAAAACCAGTCTTTTACAAGATTGTGCCGACCGGATGCTTGGGCCCTCGCATGCGCCCTATGCCAAACCACTGGTTCTAACCAACGATGCCTTTCGGTTTATTGTCCCTGAACAGTTGACAGCTGTGGGGATCGCCCCCGGCCCGATCCTGATTGAGCCTGAAGGGCGCAACACGGCCCCTGCCGTACTGGCGGCTGCGTTGTACCTTGCCTTACGTGATCCGGATGCCATCATGCTGGTTGCACCTTCAGATCATGTGCTTCCAAACAAGGCGGCTTTTCATCAGGCAGTCGACATAGGCGTGCGCGCAATTGCCGAACGAGGCGATCTGGTGACATTTGGCATCACGCCCACTCGGCCCGAAACCGGGTATGGTTACTTAAAGCTGAACGACGCCCCAGACGCGTCCGAGGGTGCAGTTCGCCTGGATCGGTTCGTGGAGAAACCGGATCTGGAAGCGGCGCAGGCGATGGTGAAAGATGGCAGTTACCTGTGGAATTCCGGCATCTTCCTGTTTGCGGCACGTGACATCGTTGCCGCATATGAAAAGTACGCTAGCACCCTTGTTGCACCTGTCCAAAAGGCCGTCGACAGCGCCAAGACAGATTTGGGGTTCCTGAGATTGGATCCTTCAGCTTGGGCTGACGTCGATGACATATCGATCGACTATGCGGTCATGGAAAAAGCTCCCAACCTCAGCGTGGTTCCGTATTCCGCAGGTTGGTCGGATGTTGGAAGTTGGACGGCTGTTCAAGAATTGTCAAACCCTGATGAAAACGGCACCGCGACAAATGGGGAAGTAACCACAATCGACTGCTGCAACGTTCTGATACGATCAGAATCGCCAGCTCAGGAAGTGGTGGCAATGGGGCTTGAGAACATTATCGCAGTTGCGATGCCGGATGCTGTGCTGGTTGCTAGCATGGACAAAGCCCAGGACGTCAAGCAGGCTGTCGCTGCCTTAAAGGCTAAGGGGGCCAAACAGGCAGATACGCTTCCGGTCGATCACCGCCCCTGGGGCTGGTTTGAGAGCCTCGTGATCGGTGACAGATTTCAGGTCAAACGAATCCATGTACATCCTGGCGCTTCACTCAGCCTGCAGTCCCATCACCATCGGTCCGAGCATTGGATTGTGGTTGAGGGCACCGCCAAGGTCACAATCGATGATCAGGAACGGTTGGTCAGCGAAAACCAGTCTGTCTATATCCCGCTGGGTGCCGTGCACCGGATGGAGAACCCCGGCAAAGTTCCCATGGTTTTGATCGAAGTGCAGACCGGCACCTATTTAGGCGAAGATGACATCATTCGATATGAAGACATCTATGCCCGGGACTAAGCGGCGACATAGTTTTCCATAGGCCATACTCGGGTCGGCTTGTCCCCGGGGACACTCAAGTTAACAGATTATTTCCTGTGCGGTCGGCCAGGTCAGACGGGATTGACGCGCCTTACGGCAGAGTGGCGCGCAACCAACTTTCGGACCGACAGCCACAGGAGGACCCTCGTGTCAATGACCTCACCCAGATTGCGCCTGCCTTTTCTACAACCTTCGCAGGCTCAAAAGCACGTCACCCACAACGAGGCACTGCGACAGCTTGATTTGGTCGTTCAGCTAACAGTTCAGACGACCAATGCCAGCACCCCGCCCGTTGTCCCCGAGCAGGGTGATATCCATGCTCTGGGCGTCACCCCCACCGGGGACTGGGCCGGACATGCAGGAGAGCTTGCCGCATGGCTGGACAACGCCTGGCATTTCTTGACCCCGTATGCGGGCTGGCGCGCCTGGGACGAGGCCACTGGTGAACTGAAGTTCTGGAATGGGTCTGACTGGCTGCCCTTGCCCGTCAATACTCAAAACCTGAATGGTGTTGGGGTGGCAACAAGTTCGGACGCTACGAATCGCTTGTCTGTCCGAAGCCCGGCCACGCTTCTGAGCCATGAGGGCGGCGGGCATCAGCTGAAGATCAACAAGGCGGGTGCCAGCGATACAGCATCGCTGGTGTTTCAGTCGAACTGGACCGGTCACGCTGAAATGGGGTTATCCGGAAGTACGGGGTTTTCAATCAAAGTGTCCCCTGACGGAGGTACCTGGACGGAAGCTCTGACTTTTGACCCCGCGACCGGAACAGCGGCTGGTGCGGCTGTTCAGGGCGATGCGACGGATACCACTTCGGGTCGCTTGATGCGTGCCGACTACGGTTATGGGCCGGGTAACCTTCTGGGGTCGGTATCAGAAGTTGGCGGTATACCAACCGGTGCGGTCATAGAGCGCGGAAGTAACACCAATGGCGAATTTACACGTTTTGCCGATGGAACCCTGATCTGCACCGCCGCGTTGCTTCCTGTCGCATGCACGGCCGTTGAAGGCGTATTGTTCGCAAGCACTGCAATGACGTGGAACTACCCAGCGCCATTTTCCTCTGCGCCAAGCGTTAGTGGCAGCGCTGGAGCAAATAATCGTTTCATCGGGTTTGATGTGCCCGGAAACACTCAAGCCACGTGCAAAGCCCTCTCTGTAACTTCGGATACAGCGGCTTTTTCACCAAGTGTCATCGCCATAGGGCGCTGGTTCTGAGCACAGCTGCCGCCTGAACTGTGGTTCGGGCGGTTTTTTTGCGTCGTCGGTCTATTTCTATAGCAATCGCCAATTCCATTGGACCCGCTACAGCCGCCTTGCTCCGGGCGAAAAGTGGGCGGCGCAACACCGCCCGCTTACTGGCTGTTTATTACTGGTCCATGCCCAGAATTGTATCTTTTCAGCTGACAATGGACGTGATTCAACAAGTTCTGCGCAGCACGACGGATTGTAAAAACTCTGTTCCCGCGCATATTGCCTCAAAAACAACAAGAAAACATGGGAACTCAGCAACCATACCTGTAAATCATTGAAACCGGCGCTGGATTCTTCGATTGTGCCCGCGCCGTTGATAGTAATTGGTACAAAAGGATTTGGCAGATGCGCATTGCAATGATCGGCACCGGGTATGTGGGGCTTGTTTCCGGTGTGTGTTTCTCGGACTTCGGTCATGATGTGATTTGCGTTGATAAGGCTGAGCAGAAGATCGATATGCTCAAAGCCGGACAGGTGCCAATTTATGAACCGGGTCTGGACGTGCTGATGGCGCGAAACGTCGCGGCTGGCCGCCTGAGCTTCACTACCGATCTTGCAGCCGCAGTGGACGGCGCGGATGCTATCTTTATTGCGGTTGGAACGCCAACCCGGCGTGGAGACGGCCATGCGGATCTGACCTATGTGATGGCAGCGGCGGAAGAAATCGCTCAGGCTGTCACCGGGTATACCGTTATCGTCACAAAATCGACTGTGCCCGTCGGAACAAACCGAAAAGTGCAGGAAACAGTCAAGGCCGCTAACCCCCTGGCCGAATTTGACGTGGCTTCGAACCCTGAATTCCTTCGCGAAGGCGCGGCAATAGACGATTTCATGCGCCCGGACCGCGTTGTGGTCGGCGTCGAAAATGACCGCGCTGCCGAGGTGATGGCAGAAATTTACCGCCCTCTGTATCTGCGCGACTTCCCGATCCTGACCACCGATCTGGAAAGTGCCGAGATGATTAAATACGCCGCCAACGCGTTTTTGGCGACCAAGATCACCTTCATCAATGAAATCGCAGGACTGTGCGAAAAAGTTGGCGCGGATGTTAAAGAAGTTGCGCGCGGCATCGGCCTTGACGGGCGGATCGGCAACAAATTTCTGCATGCAGGACCCGGCTACGGTGGTTCATGTTTTCCAAAAGACACGGCCGCGTTGGCGCGGATCGGGCAGGACCACGCGCATCCAATGCAGATCACCGAGACCGTCATCCGCGTTAATGACGAAATCAAGAAGCGGATGATCGAGAAAATTCGTGACGCATGTGACGATCATTTCAACGGCAAGACCGTGGCAGTTCTGGGTGTTACGTTCAAACCAAACACAGACGATATGCGCGACGCACCATCACTGTCCATCGTCCCCGCCCTAATAGGCGGAGGCGCAAAGGTGCGTGTTGTTGACCCACAGGGAAAATCTGAAGGGGAGGCGCTCTTGCCGGGCGTCGAATGGTGCGACGATCCGTATATCGCCGCGCGGGGCGCGGATGTTGTTGTGCTGCTGACGGAATGGAATGAATTCCGCGCGCTGAACCTTTCCGAAATTGCGGCGTCAATGAAATCAGCCAGGATGGTTGACCTGCGCAACATCTACTCGAAAACTACGGCGCTGAAGTCAGGATTTGACACCTATGTCGGCGTTGGGCGCTGAAAGCGTGCTTCCCGCCGCACGCATCTTCAAGTGGTTGACGGATCATAGTGCGGCAGTCCAGACCCGGTAACGGCCTTGGCCGGTGACTTCACGCACCAGACCTCTCCGGGTGAACAGGTCAAAATTCCGCTGAACCGCCGCGCGCGAAGAAATGGTAAGTTCTTCCGCAAGCGGGGCCGAGACCATGGGCCACGCCGCCAGAGCATCAATCAGACGCGGGGGGGTGCGACCGCTCAAATCATGCGTTGCGTCGCGCGCCTTGCCCTCCCAGGCACTGATCCGGTCGAGGTGCAGCAAGGCCGCAAGAACGGCTTGCCCGGCGCCCTGTATCCAAGACCCTAACTTTTCCGTCGGCCCACCCGTTCCGCGCAACGCACCCGGACCAGACAGCGCCAGTGGCATGAACGTTGCGCCGCCGCGCCCCATCGAAGCCGCGTGCCGCGCTGCGATGATTGCCGCCTCGGTGTCGTGTCCGACGCCCTGCGATATAGCTCGCCAAGCATGAAACGCGATCGCCGATTGTGTTACTGGGTGCAACCTTTCAGCATTCTGCATGACTTCGGCCAGATCAACGATCGCTTCGGGCGTCGCACCAGAGCCCTGAGCCAGACGGTCGAGAAACGCTGTCAACCCGCTTTCCCACCCGCCTGTAGCCGGGCCTGCGCCTGAGCTCAGACGGCGCACGGCCCAACCTGCCCGAAACAGCGCCTGCACGTCATCGTGGGTCGCGCCGATCCTCAGACCCGTCCACAAAGCCAGGCGGTCTACGCTGACCCGATCCCCTGTCCACCACCCCAGATCGGACGTTTCCATAAGTGCCAAACGGTGCGTCCACCCCTCAGGCCCCGAACGCAGCCGCTCATCCAGAGCGCCAAAGGTCAGGGCAAGATCAGCAAGCTCTGCCGACAATTCTGATTGTGCCGAATGCCAATCGCGCGGATCGAACAACGGGCGCTGATCTGATCGGGGACCAGGCAGAAAGAAATCTTCCTCCACGTCCTGGTCCGGGGGCAAAAACCAAGGGTCGTCCTCTTCTGCCGGATCGCCGTCATAGATACTGGCTGGGCCAAGATCATCGACCTCGTCTTCTGGAAGGGGCATGGTTTTCTTCGACGTCATACCCGGCATTCTTCGGGCATTTGCAACTGTTCACAAGGGTTTTCCATCAGCCCGAGAATGTACGGGTCAACACTTCCAGTTCAGCGCTTAAATCCGTATGCGGGGAACTGCCCAACAGCATATATCCATAACCGCCTTGCTCCCACTTTGCAGTTGCCAAACCGCTCAAGACCGATAGTTGGACGTCGGTACTTGGGGCATTCGGTCCTTGGCGAATAACACAGAAGGCAAGTGGTCGACCCTGATCATCAGCAAAAACCACTTGGATCAAGGGCTTGCCTTTGAATGAAAGAACCTGCGCACGCTTCAGCTCCAACCCTGGCAGTGCTTCCAGTATGTCCTGATTCAGCGATCGTCCTAACTCAGCTTCGGCCATTGCAAATTGCTTGGCCAGCGACGCGTCCGAACTGTCCAGCGATGCAATCGTTTCCGGCACGTAAAGTGATTGATAGATCGCGGCCTGCTGGGCCCAGCTTAAATCTGCTGGCCGGGTGGCCCAGAATGTTACGGCGACGGCTGCAAACGCCGCGCTGGCAGCCACCGCAACAAGACGCAGAAACCCGTTAATGCCGGGCCGCGTCGTTTTTTCCGGCAGGTCCACCTTCGGCGCTTCAGCGGGCAGGTTCTCAAAAACGCCCCGAACAACTAGCGCAAACGGATCCAGCGCCATCAGACGATGTTCCAACGTAGCGTCATCTTCAACCGCAGCCTCAATAGCGCGGGTCTGAGCCTCGTCCAGGCTGCCTTCCAGATACGCTAGAAGCGTCTCGTCGGAAAACGTCATTTGCCACTCCGTCGCGCGGTGTCCGCTGCATCAATCTGCATCACGGTTTTAAGTTTCTGCCGGGCATTCGAAAGCCGGCTCATGATCGTGCCAATTGGAACCTCCAACAAGGCAGCTGCTTCGCGATAACTGTACCCCTCAACGAAGACGAGCATTACCGCTTCGCGCTGTGCCTCAGGCAACTGCATCACTTGATTAAACACTTCAGCCGCGAAAATATTCGTTTCTGTGTCTGGTCCCGTTGCAACCAGATCCGCTTCGGGGGTCACCGACAGCGCCTGCGCGTTCCGAACCGACCGCGAACGCAGCTCATTCAGCCAGATCGACCGGCAGATTGTCATCAACCAGCTGTCCAGACGGTTATGCGACGTCACCTGATGATGTCGTTCAAGCGCGCGCAAACATGTGGCCTGCAACAAATCGTCGGCTACATCCGAGGCACCCGATAATGCCAGCGCAAACCGCCAGACACGCTTCGAATGCGTCTGAACCGCATCGCGGACGGCTTGTTCAGAAGTCATCTCAGCTCTCATCGAATGATCGCGACCTGCTTGTGTTTCTCAATCGCGGATCGGACCCGCAAGGGCAGAATTGCCATATTTAGCAGTGAAATGAAACGAAACTCCTGCTCCAAGCAGTCACGTTTGCGTCTGTAATTGTTGCAGCGCCTGTTTCTGCAACCAACTGGGTGTTGGATACTGGCCATTTGCGGCAGTTGTATTGGTTTCGACCAAAGGCATGGTGTTCCAAAGCACATAAGCCGTTCGATTGCGGTTATGGATTGCTTGAGTATTTGGTATTGGTTGCGGGTTTGGTGGTTAGGTCTTATTTAGCGTGTTTGGATGTTGGGATGGGTTGGTCTGCCGCAG
>NZ_JBQFYP010000009.1:0-146023 GCF_056541545.1 Ruegeria sp. AG7 | reverse complement strand
GCCGAAGCCGAAGCCGAAGCCGAAGCCGAAGCCGAAGCCGAAGCCGAAGCCGAAGCCGAAGCCGAAGCCGAAGCCGAAGCCGAAGCCGAAGCCGAAGCCGAAGCCGAAGCCCCGGTCACTGAAAAGACCGTCGAACGCGTAGTTGAAAAACGCGGCGGTTTCGTTCCGGCCCTGTTGGGTGGGGCGCTGGCCGCCGTTGCAGGTTTCGCGCTGGGCAATGGAGGGCTGTTGCCAACCGGCCCGGACAACTCGGGAGCGCTGGCAGAGCTGGAAGCAAAGCTGACAGAACAGTCGAACCAGATCGCCAAGCTGTCACAGGCGCTTGCAAACAGCCCTGATGTGTCTGGACTAGCAGATCAAGTCAAAACGTTGTCGGACAAGCTGACACCGGTTGAGAGCGACCTCGGCACGGTAAAATCCTCGGTTGATGCGCTGTCCGGTCAGGTCGCGCCATTGACGGACCGGGTCGCTGCGCTGGAAAAAGCCCCGATCGCCTCCACTGCCTCGCCCGAGGCAACCGCCGCGTTTGAGGCGGAACTGAAGAAACTTCAGGACTCGCTGGCGGCGCAACGGGCTGAAGTCGAAAAAATGGTTTCGGACGCTCAGGCTCTCGAAGCGAAAGCCTCGGCAGATGCACAAGCTGCAATGAATGCTGCCATTCTGGCGCGTCTGCGTGGACAGCTGGACACCGGCCAGCCTTTTTCGGAACTGGTTGCTGAACTGAAGGCAGGCGGTGTGAATGTACCGGACGCCCTGTCCGGCCCGTCGGAAAAAGGCGTGGAAACTCTGACCGCGCTACGGGCGTCGTTCGAGCCTGCGGCGCGAAATGCATTGGCCGAGGCGCGCGAGGCCGACAAAGGAACGGGTTTGGTCGCCTTCCTGCAACGTCAAACGGGTGCCCGTTCCGTCACGCCTCAGCAAGGTGATGGTCCAGACGCTGTTCTGTCGCGTGCGCAGGCTGAGCTTGCGAATGGCGACCTGACCAGAGCGTTGAATGAACTGAAATCACTTCCCGAAGTGGCGCAGGCTGCGATGGCCGATTGGGAGCAGGCGGCCGGGACACGAGCCTCCGCCATTGACGCCGTGAATACGCTGGCTTCCAGCCTGAACTCGAACTGAAGGACCTGCCATGCTGTGGTCATTGTTTAAGATCCTCGTTTTTGTTGCGATTATCGGCCTGCTGGCGCTGGGCGGTCACTTCCTGATGCAAACCAGCGGTGGGGTGCAGATCACCGTCGCGGGCACGGAATTCACCCTTGGGCCGCTTCAGTCGGTGATTGCGCTGGGTGTTCTGGTATTTGCGGTCTGGCTGTTCTTCAAACTGCTTAGTCTGTTGGTTGCGACGCTCAAATTCCTCAACGGCGACGAAACCGCCCTGTCGCGGTATTTCGACCGCAGCCGGGAACAGCGCGGCTATCAGGCGCTGGCCGATGGGTTGATGGCTTTGGCCTCGGGCGAGGGGCGCATTGCCATGACCAAGGCCAGTAAAGCCGAAAAGCTGTTGAACAAGCCGGAACTGACGGATCTTCTGGTGGCCCAAGCTGCCGAGATGACGGGTGACACCAAGAAAGCTTCGGACACCTACAAGAAACTGGTGACAAACAGTGCGACCCGGTTTGTCGGTGTGCGCGGTATCATGAAACAAAAGCTGGCCGAGGGAGATGATGAAACCGCCCGCAAGCTGGCCGAAAAGGCGCTGGCCATCAAACCGCGCCACGAAGAGACACAGGACGTACTGCTGAAATTGCAGACCAAGGCGCAGGATTGGGCTGGTGCCCGGTCGACGCTGACTTCCAAGTTGAAAGCCGGGTATCTGCCGCGCGACGTATTCAAACGTCGCGATGCGGTTCTGGCGCTGTCCGAAGCCAAGGGAATCCTGGATGAAGGCGCGACTGTCGAGCAACAGGAGCGCGCGATCGAAGCCAATCGCCTGTCGCCCGACCTGGTGCCTGCCGCCGCCATGGCGGCCCGAGCGTATATCGCCAAGGGCAAGTCCCGGGCAGCGACCAAAATCCTGAAAAAAGCGTGGGAAGTTCGTCCACATCCGGATCTGGCCCATGCCTTTGCCGAGATCGCGCCGGATGAAACCCCGGAACAACGGGTCAGGCGTTTTACGGCGCTGACCCGCACCCATCCCGAAAATCTGGAAACCCGTCTAATCCTGGCCGAACTGAACATTGTGGCCGAAGACTTCCCCGAAGCCCGCCGTGCCCTGGGTGATGTCGTGGAAAAACGGGGTGACGCGCGCGCCTATACATTGATGGCCGCCATTGAACGCGGCGAGGGTGCCACCGACGCCGTTGTCCAAGGTTGGCTTGCCAAGGCACTGAACGCGCCGCGCGGCCCGCAATGGGTGTGCGACAACTGTCATGACATTCAACCCGAATGGGGACCTGTTTGTCAGAACTGCCACAGCTTCGATACGCTCAGTTGGCAAACGCCACAGACACCCGAGATTGCAACAGCGACCGGGGTTCACATGCTGCCCCTGATCGTCGGTGCACTTGAGAGCCAGACCGAAGAACCCGAAACAGTCGAGCCTGCGGAAGACGATGATGTGGTTGAAGTCTCAGTGGATGCTGTAGAGCTGGCGGACGACGCAGAGGCTCAGAAACAGGTCTGAGCCCTGCTGTTGCTAACTGTGAATTGTCGCAATCAATTCGGTTTGCTAACGTCATCCTCGCGTCGGGGAGGGCGTTCAAATCCAAATGCTGGACTACTCTCACAACACTTGGTTGGTGGTGGCTTCGCTTGCCGTGGCGCTCATGGCCGGGTTCACGGGTCTGTACCTGACGCACGGCGCGTCAAGGCTGGATAGCCAGCGGCGCAAGTTCGTGGTGGCATTGGCCGCTGTCATTCTGGGCGGCGGCATCTGGTCGATGCATTTCGTGGCGATGCTGGGGCTGCAACTGCCAATTCTGTTTTACTATGATGCCCTGATCACTCTGATGTCGGCACTGGTCGCGATCCTGATGGTCGGGCTGGCGTTGCTGCTGCTGCATTTCCGGCCTCGCTCGGTTCAGACGATGATCGGATCTGGTGTGATTGTCGGGCTGGGCATCGTCGCGATGCACTTTGTCGGGATGGCTGGTATGCAGCTTTGCCGCCCTGTCTATGACATTTTCGATGTTGCTCTGTCAGCACTGGCATCAGTAATCTTGTCGGTGGCTGCAATTTGGGTGGCTTATGGCAACCGGACACAACGGAACATCCTGCTTGGCACGGTTTGTTTCGGACTGGCGGTGTTCACAATGCATTTTGTTGCCACGGGCCTGACTGATTTCGTCGCGAGCGACAGCCTCGGCGGGGCGGGTCCAGCGCTGGATAATCAGGTTTTGGCAATGGGGGTGACGGTATCCGTTTTCCTGATCTGTGGCGCTTTCCTATTGACCGGTATCACGTTCATAGAACCAAAGCCCGTGGCTGCACCTGCCTCGGGACCTGTGTCGGAACCCGCCCCAATGCGCGCTGGTGTTCCGTATGAGCGCGAAGGCCAGACTTTTTTTGCGCATCCCGCGCGGATCGCCGCCATTCGGGCCGAGGGGCATTATACGGTTCTCTATATGGATGCAGAGAAACTGTTCTGCCCCTGGTCGATCACGGATGCGGAAACGCGACTTTTGCCCGAAGGCTTCCTGCGGGCGCATCGTAGCTATCTGGTGAACCCGAAACACGTCTCGCGCTTTGAACGTCACAAGGACAATGGCACCTGCTATTTCGATGGCGTTGACGCGCTGAGCAAGGTGCCGGTCAGCCGGTCCCGCCTGACGGATATTCGCGAAGCACTGGGATTGTAGGCGCAACTCGTGCAGTTCTTTCGCATTTCGTGAAACAAGCCGCGCGCTCCGTTTTCCTTAACTGGATCAGTTAAATCCGCCGTTCTTTCCTTACCTAAGGTCCCCCAAGGCATATCGCCCGGACCCAGGGAGGAAAAACATGATACCAGCCGGCTTTGAGTATCACCGGCCAGGCGACATTGCCTCGGCCATCGGCATTCTACAGGAATACGGGGACGAGGCGCGCGTGATCGCGGGCGGGCATAGCCTGATCCCGATGATGAAGCTTCGCATGGCCGAGATGGGTCATCTGGTCGATCTTCAGGCCATCGAAGAGCTTAAGGGGATTGAGGTCGGGCCTGACACCGTTACTTTGGGTGCGATGGTCACGCAGCACGAGCTGATCACCCATGGGGATCTGGCCGATGCCATTCCGCTGATCCGCGAGGCGGCTCTTCAGATTGCGGATCCGCAAGTGCGGTACATGGGTACTGTCGGTGGCAATGTGGCCAATGGTGACCCGGGCAATGACATGCCGGGTCTGATGCAATGCTTGAACGCCTCGTTCGAGTTGTCCGGCCCGGACGGGAAGCGGACAGTTGCCGCGCGTGATTTTTATGAGGCCGCGTATTTTACCGCCCGCGAAGATGAAGAAATCCTGACCCGGATTTCGATCCCTGTACCGGGTACGGGCGTGGGGCAGGCCTATCAAAAGCAAAAGCGCAAGATAGGGGATTATGCGACCGCCGCCGCGGCTGTGATGGTTGGCAGCGGTCAGGCCTCGGTTGCGATGACCAATCTGGCCGACACGCCCATCTGGTCGGATGAGGCCAGCACCGCGCTGGCTGCGGGCGATGTCGAAGGGTGCGTTGTCGCAATGCTAGAGGCGATCGATCCGGTCGCTGACAACCGCGGCCCCGTCGAATTCAAGAAACACGTGGCCGCCGTGGTGCTGCGCCGCGCCATCGACCGTGCGCAAAGCCGCGCAGGCTGAGGGGGAGGGAACCAATGTCTAAAATGCATGTCAAACTGACCGTAAACGGCAAGCAGGTAGAAGGTCTGACCGAGCCACGCACGCTGCTGATCCACTTCCTGCGGGAAGACCTGAAAATCACCGGCCCGCATATCGGGTGTGAAACCAGCCACTGCGGCGCCTGCACCGTTGATATCGACGGCAAGTCGGTCAAATCCTGCACCGCCTTTGTAGCGCAAGTAAACGGTGCTGAGATCACAACCGTTGAAGGGCTGACCAATGATGATGGCAGCCTTGGAGTGTTGCAGGAAATGTTCCGCGAACATCACGGGCTGCAATGTGGGTTCTGCACGCCGGGCATGATCACCCGGGCGCATCGTCTGCTGCAGGAAAACCCGAACCCGACCGAGGAGGAAATCCGTTTCGGCATGGCCGGAAACCTGTGCCGCTGCACCGGATACCAGAATATCGTTAAGGCGATCTCGGCTTCGGCTGATTTGCTCAATGCACAGAAGGAGGCCGCGGAATGAACGACCAGACTCTGACCCCCGAAGAACGCGCTGCCAACCTCAAAGGTATGGGCTGCGCCCGAAAGCGCGTCGAGGACGTACGTTTCACCCAGGGCAAGGGTAATTACGTCGATGACATCAAGCTGGACGGGATGCTGTTTGGTGATTTTGTGCGATCTCCTTACGCCCATGCCCGCGTCGTCAGCGTGAACAAAGAGGCGGCCTTGGCACTGCCCGGCGTGATCGCCGTTTTGACCGCCGAAGACCTGTCGCCTTTGGGTTTGCATTGGATGCCGACACTGGCCGGTGACAAGCAGATGGTGCTTGCCGATGGCAAGGTGCTGTTCCAAGGCCAGGAAGTTGCCTATGTCGTGGCCGAAGACCGCTATGTCGCGGCGGATGCCGTTGAACTGGTCGAGGTCGAATACGAAGAGCTTCCAGTTATCACGGACCCGTTCGAATCGTTGAAGTCGGACGTGGTGCTCCGCGAAGATCTGGAAGGTCAGACCGAAGGCGCACATGGGCCGCGTAAGCACCACAACCACATCTTTACGTGGGAACAGGGCGACAAGGACGGGACCGAAGCTGTGCTGGCCGAGGCAGACGTGGTCGCCGAAGAGATGATCTATTACCACCGCACTCATCCGTGCCCGCTTGAGACCTGCGGTTGCGTGGCGTCGATGGACAAGGTGACCGGCAAGCTGACGCTCTACGGAACGTTCCAGGCCCCCCATGCAATCCGGACAGTAGTGTCGTTGATCTCTGGGCTGGCCGAGCACAATATCCGCGTGATCAGCCCCGATATCGGTGGTGGGTTTGGCAACAAGGTGGGGGCCTACGCAGGCTATGTGTGCTCGGTGGTGGCCTCGATAGTTACCGGCAAACCGGTGAAATGGGTCGAGGACCGGATGGAAAACCTGATGTCCACTGCCTTTGCCCGTGACTACTGGATGCAGGGGAAGATTGCCGCCACCAAAGATGGAAAGATCACTGGATTGTGGTGTCATACCACGGCGGATCACGGCGGTTTCGACGCGTGTGCCGACCCGACCAAATTCCCTGCCGGGTTCATGAATATCTGCACCGGGTCTTATGACATCCCGACTGCCTATCTGGCAGTGGATGGTGTCTATACCAACAAGGCGCCGGGCGGTGTGGCCTATCGCTGTTCCTTCCGCGTGACCGAAGCTGCCTATTTCATCGAACGCATGATCGAGGTTCTGGCCATCAAGCTGAACATGGACGCGGCCGAGTTGCGTCGGATCAACTTCATCAAGGCAGATCAGTTCCCCTATCAATCCGCGCTGGGCTGGGAATATGACTCGGGCGATTATCACACGGCCTGGGACAAAGCGCTGAAGGCTGTGAACTATGAGGATCTGCGGGCGGAACAGGCACAGCGGATTGCGGATTTCAAGGAAGGAAAAACGCGCAAGCTGCTGGGCATTGGTCTGACACATTTCACGGAAATCGTCGGGGCCGGACCGGTGAAGAACTGCGATATCCTTGGGCTGGGGATGTTCGACAGCTGCGAGATTCGCATTCATCCGACCGGATCAGCGATTGCGCGGCTTGGAACGATCAGCCAAGGCCAGGGCCATGCCACAACCTTTGCCCAGATCATCGCCAGTGAAATCGGCCTGCCCGCCGATGACATCACGCTGGAAGAGGGTGACACGGATACCGCACCTTACGGGCTTGGGACTTATGGGTCCCGGTCTACTCCGGTCGCTGGCGCGGCCACAGCAATGGCGGCCCGCAAAATTCGGGCAAAAGCCCAGATGATCGCGGCCTATCTGCTGGAGGTGCACGACAACGATGTCGAATGGGACGTGGATCGCTTCGCTGTCAAAGGCGCGCCTGAGCGGTTCAAGACCATGAAGGAAATCGCATTCGCCGCCTATAATCAGGCCATTCCCGGGTTGGAGCCGGGTCTGGAGGCCGTCAGTTACTATGACCCGCCCAACATGACTTATCCGTTCGGGGCCTATATCTGTGTCATGGAGATTGACGTGGATACTGGTGAATGGGAAGTCCGGCAGTTTTATGCGCTGGATGACTGCGGCACCCGGATCAACCCGATGATCATCGAGGGTCAGGTCCATGGCGGTGTGACCGAGGCGTTGGCCATCGCGATGGGTCAGGAGATTGCCTATGATGACATGGGCAATGTGAAAACCGGTACGCTGATGGACTTCTTCCTGCCGACCGCGTGGGAGACGCCGAACTATACTACCGACCATACGGTGACCCCGTCCCCGCACCATCCGATTGGCGCAAAGGGTGTGGGGGAAAGCCCAAATGTCGGCGGTGTGCCCGCGTTCTCGAACGCAGTGCATGACGCGTTCCGACCCTTTGGACTGGTGCAGAGCCATATGCCGCACGACCACTGGCGGATTTGGAAGATTGCCAATGGTCTGGGGATGCATGGGTGAATGGGATCGGACCGGCTGTTGCCGGTCCGACCGACGGAGGGGGCTCTGCCCCCTCCGAACCTCCCCCGGGATATTTGGGGCCAGATGAAGATAGGATCCTGGTTTTGACCTTGAAAGATGTGCAGAACGGGTTGGTTGCGCAGGGCTATGTTGCCGATGATCGGTTGGCCATGGCGTTGCATCTCGCGCAACAACTTGGGCGCCCGTTGTTGCTGGAGGGGCCGGCGGGTGTGGGGAAAACCGAAGTTGCGAAAGCGGTGGCAACCTGGCGCGATACGCGATTGATACGTCTGCAGTGCTACGAAGGTCTGGATGCCAGCCATGCCATCTATGAATGGAATTATCAAAGACAGCTATTGGCGATCCGGGCGAGCGAAGCGCAGGGTGGCGTCGCGGAGGCGCAGCTGTTTTCGGATGAATATTTGCTGAAAAGGCCTTTGTTAGAGGCTATCTCGGAAACAAAACCTCCGGTTCTGTTGATTGATGAGATTGATCGGGCGGATGAGGAGTTTGAAGCCTACCTTCTGGAAATCCTGTCAGACTTTCAGATCACGATACCCGAGCTGGGAACTGTGCAGGCACAAGTTCGGCCTGTCGTCATTCTGACGGCCAACGGGACGCGGGATTTGTCGGATGCGCTGCGCAGAAGATGTTTGTACAGCTTTCTTGACTATCCTTCGAGAGAGACCGAATTGGCGATCCTGCGGGCACGACTGCCTGAAATTGAGGGGATTCTGGCGCGTCAGATCATTGGGGTTGTGCAGGCGCTGCGTCAGGAAGACCTTGAGAAGAAACCGGGCGTCGCCGAGATGCTGGATTGGGCAGCGGCCCTGTCCGGGTTGGGTGTCAATGATCTGGCCAAATCCCGCGAAGACGTGCAGGCGACGCTGGTGTGTTTGCTGAAGACTGCCGCAGACTACAGTGCGGCACCGCCCGAGGTGATGGATCGCTTGATCGGAAAGGTCGCGTGATGCAGGTTACGCGCTTTCCCGCCCGGGCTTTGGGCCTTGCCGACCGCATGTCGAGTTTCATAGCGCATCTGCGCATGAATGGCATGCAATTGGGCGCGTTGGATGCGGGGGACGCGCTTGCCGCCCTATCCGAAGTGGATGCAACGGATGCCAATCAAGCCCGGCAAGCCATGTGCGCGGTCTTGACCGGAGACGCGGACGATTGGCGCAGGTTTGATGAACTGTTCGACGCCTATTGGTTCAACGCTGGTGCGCAGCGTTCGGGAAAAGCAAAAAACAAGTATGTGCGGGTGCAGTCCGCCAAGCCAATGATCTGGCAGAGCAGCACTCAGGCTGAGGAAGAACCACGATCCGGGTCGGCGCAAGTGACCACTACGCCTGACTGCGGCGAAGGGGAAGCCGAAGGGGTGGACGGCAAGTTGATCGCCACGCGAACGGCCAACCTGTCACGACGGGACTTGCGAGAGTTAATGGACGAAGAGGCCCTAAAGCAGGCTGAAACAGCCGCGCTGACCTTGGCGCGGGCTTTTCGGGACAGGCGATCGCGCCGCCGGAAACGGGCGTTACGCGGGGCTGTTCTGGACATGCGCCGAATACAGCGCGCCAGTCTGGCGCGAGGCGGTGAGCCGCTGGACCTGTATCGCCGAGCGCGGCCGCCGCGCCCGATGCAGATTGTGGCATTGTGCGACGTGAGCGGCTCGATGACCGTGTACTCACGTGTGTTTCTGGCTTTCCTGAAAGGGTTGATCGGCAGCGGGATCAAAGCAGATGCGTATTTGTTTCACACGCGATTGATGCGGGTGACAGATGCGTTACGCGACCATGATACTCTCCGGGCCGCGGGTCGATTGTCGCTGATGGCCGAAGGCTTCGGCGGCGGCACCGATATTTCCGGCAGTCTTGAGCGATTTCTGTCGGGATACGGCGCGCGGACACTGAACGGGCGTACTGTCGTTCTGATCCTGTCGGACGGATATTGCAGTTCTGATCCGCAGGCTCTGGGGGATGTGCTTGCACGTATCAGGCGCAAGGCACGCCGTATCGTCTGGCTGAACCCCTTGAAGGGCTGGAAGGACTATCAACCAATTGCGGCAGCGATGCAGGCGGCTGAACCCTATCTGGATGCGCATTTACCGGCCAATACGCTGGATGCATTGGCGGCGCTTGAGCCGCAGTTCCAAAAGCTGTGAAAGGAGTCTGACCTTGGCGAATTTCGACATTTTTGACACCATCGATCAGCTGCGCGGAACCGGAGAGGCCTTTTGTGTGGCGACGGTTTTGCGCACGGCGGATGCGACCTCGGCCAAAGCTGGGGGGAAGGCGGCGGTTACCCAGGCGGGTGAAATTCTGGGCCATCTTGGTGGGGCTTGTGTGCAACGCGCGGTCCGGGCAGCGGCGCAACAGGCTTGGGCGTCCGGAATGCCGCAGATAATCCGTGTCAAACCTTCGGAAAAGGTGGTGAACATGACGGATCCCGATGGTGTACAAACATTCAGAAGTGGGTGCCCGTCCGGCGGTACCGTTGATCTATTGGTCGAGCCCTATCAACACGCGCCCCGGCTGGTGATTTTCGGCGCGGGGTTGATTGCCAAAGCTCTGGCGGCGCATGGATCTTTGGCGGGGTTTCGTACGGTTGTCGAGGATGGGCTTGATATTGCTGGAAACCATGTGCGGTTCGCCTTGGAACAGGTCGATGTGTTGGGCGTGGAGCCGCGGGACTATGTCGTGGTGGCTGCGCAGGGGCGCAGCGATGCGTCCGCCTTGAAGGCTGCATTGGAAACCGATGCGGCACGCGTGTCGATGGTGGCCAGTCGCCGCAAGGCAGCTGCCCTGACTGCAAAGCTTATCGCCCAGGGATTGGACCCTTTGAAGGTTGAGCGCCTGAAATCTCCGGCGGGCTTGGACATATATGCCATAGACCCGCATGAGATCGCCCTGTCGATTTTGGCCGAGATCGTGATGTGGCGGAACGGTGAAAAGGCAGCAAAGGTGTCGCATGATGAAAAGCTTGCTTGAACGCCTTTACCGCATGTGGCCTGCGTGGCTGGAACAAAGGATAGCCAAGGTTGCAACGTGCGTATTCCGAAGATGTTGTTGAACAAAGGAAAGACCTGAATGGAACTGACTGATGAAATCCGTATCGCAGCGCCACGGGACGTCGTTTACCGCGCGCTTAACGATCCCGACATATTGATGGAATGCATACCGGGATGTGAGGAACTGACGCAGAAATCACCAACCGAGCTTGAGGCGAAAGTTGTTCTGAAAATAGGCCCGGTCAAAGCGCGCTTTGCAGGTGAGGTCACATTGGACACGGCCAATGCACCAAATGGGTTTTCCTTGATGGGTGAAGGCAAGGGCGGGGCGGCTGGATTTGCCAAGGGCGGCGCAGACGTATCGTTGACCGAAGAAGGGGACGAAACCGTGCTGAAATACACGGCGAAGGTTGATGTTGGTGGCAAGATTGCTCAGCTCGGCAGTCGGTTGATTGCAGGAACCGCCAAGAAGTTGTCGGCAAAGTTTTTTACGCGGTTCGGAGAGATCGTGTCAGAGCAGTCGGCTGCATGATCCGGGGCGTTCCATAGCCGAGAGGTTATCAAAGCAGGGACCACTGTCGACAAGGCGGTGAAACCCGCCGCCAACCGAAGGAGTGGCAATCGGCGGTGTCTGCAAATACTCAGTCAAGACAACACTCTTCAGCGAGAGCTGCGAACACGCCTGTCAACGGAGGGTTGAAAATCGGGTTCTGCCCATAAAAAATTGGCTTTTCCCGAAATAACCGGTAGATTTTCTGTAAAAGGTGGAAAACACCGGAGGCAGTAAGAGAGCAGATGTCACAGGCAAATACTCGTGTTTTGCGGACCACGATACCTGCCGGTCTTGTAGGCAAACGGGACGGTCTTTTTTTCTTGTGGGGCGAGATTGAGCGCGCCCGTTTGAAAATTGAAGACGGAGGCCGTCAGGACGCTGCAACGCCGGACGGTTCAAGTGTAAACATGGCAGGCGCAACCAGAAGGTTGGTGCAGATACCGGTGGACGAGTTCATTTTCTTCTGATGGCAAGGTCTGGACGGGATTGGCTGTTTACAAACGGCAATGCCGCTCGCCGGATCTGTAGATTTACTGAGGGAAATAGACCCTAACCAAACTGCCCGTGACAGAACCAGCCTGCAGACATGGTTCCGCCATGGCCGTAAAACAGCCACAACCGCTCGCCCTGCTGTGTCACCACAACCCAGTAGTCCCGCACGCCGCTGCGCCAGTTCGGGTCATCCAGCCACCATTCCGGTGCGATCCGTTCCGGGCCGGTGGCCTGCGCCAGCTGCCAGTTACGTCCGCGCCAGCGAAAGGCGCTGGGCACGTCGGGGGTTTCCGGGGCCATTACCGGCTCAGGCTGCCACATCAGCAGGGGGCGCGGGCGTGGCGGCACAGGCCAGTCGCGGGCAGGTTCCGACCATGCCGCCGCCAGCGTTTGCGCCGTTTTCTCAGGGATGTGCGAGGCCGCCGGATGGCGCCGGGTGATCGCCTCAAGCCCCACCCGCGCGCCCAGCTTGCCGATCAGGTCATCCACGGCGGTATTGCCCGCCAGCCGGTTGCGGGCCACACGGCGGGCTTCGGCATGGCCGGCCACGGTACGGGCGTGGATGGGTTCCGTCTGCACCGCCTCAAGCCGCAGCATGTCGATGCCGTAGCCTGCGTCGATCTTGTCGATTTTCATCTCTAACAAAGGGCGAATGCGGTGTTTATCGTAAGTTGGGCGGGCCAGACCGACCTCGATAACCTCAGCCGCCTGATCGGCACGGTGCGCCTCCAGCCGCAGGGTGCGGGCACCGCGCCCCTTTTCTTCCAGCTTGGTGCAAAGCGTTGGCAGAACCCGATCAACCGCAGCCATGACATCCTCAACCAGACCAATCGGGTTGGGCAGGGTCATCCGCACCGCGAAGTGATGCGGCGGGCGGGCGGGCGAGACAGGCTCGGGCGCGCTGCCCATGGCCTGATCCAACCGCAGAACCAGCCCGCGCCCAAACCTCCGCGCAAGGCTGGCGCGGGGTTGGCCCAGCAGATCGCCGATGCGGCGCAGGCCCAGACGGTTCAGCTGCACGACAACCTGATCTTCCAACCGCAGCGCGGCGATGGGCAGGGGGCTGAGTGCGCCATAAGATTGCCCCGCCGGTGCGACCCGCGCGCCTCCACCCAGGGCCCTCACTTGCGGCGCAGTGCCGCCTTTGGTCCAGTGCCGCCGTTTGCCCGCCCGGGCGCGGGTGGCACGGGCCTCCTGACTGATGGCGTCGCCATTGCGGTCGGATGTGGCCGCTTGCCCCGCATAGCGCGCCAAAGCCCAGGCTGCGCCCAGCGTGTCGGCGATGCCCATCTGTACGCTGAGGCCCATATCCGCACAGTCGGTTTCAAGAACGTTCAGCAACGCCTCCTCTCCGCCAAAGAGATGGGCGCAACCTGACAGATCGACGATCAGCCCGTCCGGGGCCTCTTCGGCCACCCATGGGCTGAACTTTCCCGCCCAGCGACGCAATGCGGCCAGGAACGCGGCTTCGGCTGGGGCGTTACGGTGGCGCGTGATCAGGTTGGCACACATGGCATGAGCATCCCGCACCGGCTGGCCTACGCGCAGCCCGGCAGCCTGCGCATCGGCATTCACTGAGGTAATAACCTGCATGTTCGACTGCTCGGCCACGATGGCCAAAGGTCCGGTATGCAGCCCCCGCGCAGCGCGGATCAGCCGTTCAGCCCCCAGGCGAGGGAACCATAGCGAAAGTATTCGGCGTTTGGGCATTTGCAGGCACCACAATGTTCTTACTTTGTTCTTAGGTGAGAATCGATGCCTGAGTCGAGTCCGCCCTTATCCGCAGGTCAGCCGCTGGATGATCCCGTCACCATTCACGTATACGTTTAGCCGGTCGATGCGGTAATCCTGCGTGGCGATGTCATCCGGCCCCAGCACGCGCGACCGCGCGGGCAGGTTTGCCTGAATGGTTGAAACAGGCTGGCCAACGGTATCCGAAAAATCTTCGCCCTGACAAAAGGCCAGATCGACCGGGGCAGGTTCCGGCGGCAGCAAAGCGTCTTCGGGCGCGGGCGGGGTCTCAGCGCAGGCCGCCAGAAAGATCAGGATCGGGAAAAATCGATGCATTGGCGTTCCTCATTCTGGCAATGTCGTTTCTGCAATATCAATTAATTAGCCAACCTGCCATGAAAGCACGGTTGAAAACACCCTGTAATTGACGCAGGGTCGGGGCAAAAGTGACAGGGAGATAAGTAGCATGCGTACCCGTGCCGCCGTCGCCATTCAGGCAGGCAAACCTTTGGAAGTGATGGATGTAAACCTCGAAGGCCCCAAGGCGGGCGAGGTTCTGGTCGAGATCAAGGCCACCGGCATCTGTCATACCGACGAATTCACCCTGTCGGGTGCCGACCCCGAAGGCTTGTTTCCGGCCATTCTGGGCCATGAAGGCGCAGGCGTGGTGGTCGAGGTCGGCCCAGGAGTGACCAGCCTGAAGCCGGGCGATCATGTGATCCCGCTTTACACCCCCGAATGTCGCGAGTGTGAATACTGTCTGCACCCCAAGACCAACCTGTGTCAGGCGATCCGGGAAACCCAGGGCAAGGGTCTGATGCCCGATGGCACCTCTCGTTTCTCGACCTTGGATGGCGATCCGATCCTGCATTACATGGGCTGCTCGACCTTCTCGAACCACACGGTTCTGCCTGAAATCGCGCTGGCCAAGGTGCGCGAGGATGCGCCGTTCGACAAGATCTGCTATATCGGCTGTGGTGTCACAACCGGTATCGGCGCGGTCATCAACACGGCCAAGGTGGAAATCGGCAGCCGTGCAATCGTGTTTGGTCTGGGCGGTATCGGCCTGAACGTCATTCAGGGCCTGCGTCTGGCCGGAGCAGACCAGATCGTCGGCGTCGACCTGAATCCCTCCAAGGTGGAAATGGCCACCAGGTTCGGTATGACCGACTTCGTGAACCCGTCAGAGGTTGAAGGCGATCTGGTGCCGTATCTCGTCAACCTGACCAAGGGCGGTGCGGATTATACGTTTGACGCCACAGGCAATGTCGGCGTGATGCGTGCAGCACTTGAATCGGCGCATAAGGGCTGGGGTGAGTCGATCATCATTGGCGTGGCGCCCGCGGGGGCCGAAATCTCGACCCGTCCGTTCCAGCTGGTCACCGGCCGGTCGTGGCGCGGCACTGCCTTTGGCGGCGCACGTGGGCGCACGGACGTGCCCAAGATCGTCGACTGGTACATGGAAGGCAAGATCGAGATCGACCCGATGATCACCCACACCATGGGTCTGGGCGACATCAACCACGGCTTCGACCTGATGCATAAGGGCGAAAGCATTCGCTCGGTGGTTATCTATTGATAAAATTGAAATAATTGCGCAAGGCGGTCTTTTGCCCGCCTTTTTTCGTTCCTACATTCCTCATTACGAATTAAATTTTGTGTTGAGGAATTGATTTGACTAAAGGGGATACGGACCGGCTAGCGGTTTTGATTGATGCTGAAAATGTGCCTGCAAAGCATGCCGCTGGGATCTTTGAAGAAATCGCCACTTTAGGTGAGGCGGGGTTAAGACGGATTTACGGAGATTTTTCCGGTGGGTCGCCCCAAGGATGGGACTGCAAATCTTTGGCGCAATACGCCATTGTTCCACACCAGCAATTCGCTAACACATCCAAAAGGAACTCCAGCGACATAGCTCTTGTTATTGACGCGATGGATATCCTTCACAGCAATCGGTTCAGTGGATTTGTTCTGGTGTCTTCAGATAGTGATTTTACGCGCCTTGCCAGCCGCATCCGTGAGCAGGGGCTAGACGTTTTTGGTATCGGGGAACGTAAAGCGCCCAAAGCATTTGTCGCTGCCTGCAACAGGTTTATTTATATAGAAAACATCGAGAAACAAGCGGAGGATGCCCTACAGGCAAAGAAGACCGAAAGCTCAAAGCAAAGGAAAGAATTGAATCATGCTTACCAGCTCATTCGCAACGTTGTTCAAAACGCCGATGAGCCGGATGGATGGGTTAAGCTGGCGCAAGTGGGAAGCCAGCTTAGCAAAATATACACTGACTTCGATCCCCGTTCCTACGGCTACGCGAAGCTGAGCGATTTGGTGCGTGCAACGGGAAAATTCGAAGAAGAAGGAATAAACGGTGGCTTCAGGATCAGGCTCAAAGCCAGCTGACTGCGTTTTTTGTGTTTATGATGATTTCCACTATTAATCATGACCTACTTTCCAGGTCGTGTTGCCCCTGTGTCTGCCCGGGGTGAACGAACCCGCAGAACCGGGGTATTGGCCGAGGTGGTGTTGGCCCGGCTTTCTCGCCACACAACATAGACGCCGGACGCGATGATGATGCTGGCCCCGACGGCGACCCAGATGTCAGGGCGCTCGTCGAAGAAGATCATGCCAAACAGCGTTGCCCAGATGATCTGGCTGTACTGGCTGGGGGCGACGACACCGGCGGGCGCGGCGCGGTAGGCCAGAATGATCAGGTGTTGGGCGATCACCGAAAACACGCCGACCAATGCCATCATCGCCAGATGCAACAGGGAAGGCGGCTGATATACAGCCGGTTGGGCAAGGCTCATCACAACGATAGCCAGCAGCATAGGATAAAGGATCAGCACGGCCGAGCGTTCCTCATTCCCGATCTTGCGCACAAGGACCGAGGCGAAGGCGCTGCAAAAGGCGGCCATCAGGGCGGCCATATGGCCTAGTGTGATATCCGTTGTACCGGGGCGCAGAACGATCAGGACGCCAATCAGGCCGACGCCAACCGCAGCCCAGCGCTGGGCGCGGACGACTTCCCCCAAAATCGGGATCGACAGCACCGTGACGATCAGTGGGAATGAAAACAGCAGGGAATAGACCTCGGCCAGTGGCAGAACCGAAAACGCGTAAAATGCGCAGGACATGGCCGTAACCATCAGGCCCGAGCGCAGCAATACCAGCCATGGGTGATGCGGCAGAAAGTTCCCCGTCGTTCGGTCGGTCAGGATCGTGACCGCCATTGGAACGAAAGAAAACAGCGTGGCAAAAAAGATGATCTGCATCACTGAATAGGTGCCGCCCAGCACCTTGATCAGCGCATCGTGGCTGGCAAAGACGGCAAATCCCAGAAATGCATAGCCAAGCCCCCGAAGGGTGTTGTTTTGAGCGCTCATCGATCCGGCCTCGGCCTATGTTGGTGTGGTGACGATACATCGTGGCAGCGCAGGCAGGGTTCCTGGCTGTCTTTATTGCTGCTTAACCCTATTCTGAGGGCACGAATAGCCCTTATTTTACCGCTAACATGTCAAAACCACCATGATCTGGGATCATCGCAGGATCGGCGGCGCATCTTTGGGCTGTCGTGCGGATTGAACACCTGCCTTCATACCGACACCGATGCGGCGGGCCAAGGCGACCCATGGGGTGGCCGTTTCCGCGGGCAGGGTCCGGGTGGCGACCTCTTCGAACAGATCCAGCCAATGGGCAAAGAATTCCGGTTTCACATCGGGCCGTTCGATATGGACCCGTTGCGGATTACCGTCATAACAGCGCTCATACAGGATGGCATTGCGCCAGAAGGCGGCGATCTTGTCCTCATGCGCGGGCCAGTCGGTGACGTGGTTTGCGAATACGGGCCCAAGAACCGCGTCTTGCCGGACACGGGCATAAAAGGCGCGAACTTGCGCGTTGATCTGCTCGGGCGTCGCGGGAAAGCGCGGGGGAAGGATGGGTCTGGTCATGACAGCCTGAATTTCGACTCTGTTTTCGGCAGATAGGGTGTTCCGGCGTTACGGAACAGAGGTGGTTTTGTCGCGCCCATCCGGCGTCAGCAGATGCCGCAGCAGGGCCACCGGGTGCGCCCGCAGGCTGAGGCGGGTGGCGACGTAATCTTCGACCACCTGCTCGCCCAGCGTCATCTGTGGCAGGTAAGCCTTGGGTTCATCCAGCGCCTCGCCCTCCAAGTCCTGCGAGAACAGTGGCAGAGGTTTGGCGGTGGCAATTGCCTTGGCCTGCCAGAGCGCCTCGCGCCGGGTCAGGTCGCAGGCGGCGAAGGCATCAGCCTCGGCCAGCCGTTCGATCACCGACGGCCCAAGGCCTGCGCGGCGCCAGACATCGTCGACCTGGGTGTAGCCGTTGCCGCGTGCGGCGGTCAGCCAGCTGGCGTCTTCCTCGCTCAGGCCCTTGATCTGGCGAAAGCCCAGCCGCAGCGCCAGACCGCCATGGCCATCAGGCTCCATCACATTGTCCCAAAAGCTGGCATTGATGCAGACCGGGCGCACCTGCACCCCATGTTCGCGCGCATCCCGCACAATCTGGGCCGGCGCGTAGAACCCCATCGGCTGCGAGTTCAGCAGGGCGCAGGCGAAGATGCCCGGATGGTGGCATTTGATCCAGGCAGAGGCATAGACCAGCAGCGCAAAACTGGCCGCGTGGCTTTCCGGGAAACCGTACGAGCCGAAGCCTTCGATCTGGGAAAAGCAACGTTCCGCGAAATCCTGTTCATACCCGTTGCGTTTCATCCCGCGCAAAAAGAGCGCGCGGAATTCGCTGACATTGCCATGTTTCTTGAAGGTTGCCAGCGACCGCCGCAGCCGATCGGCCTGTTCCGGGGTGAAGCCCGCGCCGACAATGGCGATCTGCATCGCCTGTTCCTGAAACAACGGCACACCCAGCGTTTTGCCCAATACCTCGCCCAGCGCGTCCGAGGGGAAGCAGACCTCCTCCTCGCCATTACGGCGGCGGATATAGGGGTGGACCATGTCGCCCTGAATGGGGCCGGGGCGGATGATGGCAACCTCGATCACCAGATCATAGAAATTACGCGGCCGCATTCGCGGTAGGAAGTTCATCTGTGCACGTGATTCCACCTGAAACACGCCGATGCTGTCCGCCTTGCAGAGCATGTCATAGACCACCGGATCCTCGGGCGGCAGGGTGGCAAGGGTGTAGCTGGTCTGGTGATGCTGGCCGATCAGGTCAAACGCCTTGCGGATGCAGGTGAGCATCCCGAGGCTGAGGACATCGACCTTAAGGATGCCAAGGCTGTCGATGTCATCTTTGTCCCAGCAGATGACAGTGCGGCCCTCCATCGTGGCGTTTTCGATGGGGACAAGCTCATCCAGCCGACCCTCGGTGATGATGAACCCGCCGACATGCTGCGAGAGGTGACGAGGAAAGCCGTCGATCTCATAAACCAGCATTAAAGTCTGTTTCAGGCGCCGATCTTCGGGGTCGAGGCCAATTTCGCGCATCCGTTGTGCCTCAAGCCCCGAGGCCGAGAAAAACCCCCAAAGCTGTGAGGAAAGTGCCGAGATCGTGTCTTCGGTCAGGCCCATGGCGCGGCCAACCTCGCGGATTGCGCGTTTGCCGCGATAATGCACGACAGTGGCGCAAAGGCCTGCGCGCTCGCGGCCATAGCGGTCATAGATGTGCTGGATCACCTCTTCGCGGCGTTCATGTTCGAAATCGACGTCTATGTCTGGCGGTTCATCGCGCGCCTCGGAGACGAAGCGTTCAAACACCATGGTGCCCATCTCGGGGCTGACCTCGGTGATGCCGAGGCAAAAGCAGACGACCGAGTTGGCCGCTGACCCGCGCCCCTGGCACAGGATGCTGCGCGAACGGGCGAAATGGACGATATCGCGGACGGTCAGGAAGTAGGGTTCGTATTTCAGCTTGCCGATCAGCGTCAGCTCATGCGCCAGCATTTTTTTCGCCTTTTCGGACGCCCCGGCGGGATAGCGCCATTTCAGCCCCTCATGCGCCAGACGGTGCAGGCGCTGGGTCGGGGTTTCCTGTTCGCTGCCCTCGCTGGGGTATTCATAACGCAGCTCATCCAGCGAGAACTTCAACTCTTCGCTGAGCGTATAGGCGCGGGTCACGGCCCCCTCATGACCCTTGCATATGCGTAGCATCTCGGCCTCGGAGCGCAGGCGCTGTTCACCATTGGCCAAAGCGTCCCGGCCCAATGCATCCACTTTGCGACGCAGGCGGATGGCGGTCAGCACATCGCCCAGTTTGCGGCGGGTGCCGTGGTGCATCAGCGGTGTCGCGCTGGCGAGCGTGAGGATGCCAAGCTGTTTTGCCTCAATCTCTAATAAAGAGAAATACGAACCATCGGCGCCATCATACCGAGGGTGCATCAACAGATGCATCCGCCCGGCAAAGCGGCGCGTCAGCTGCTGCGCCTGTGTCCGCCACGCGCCCGCGCCGCCTGGAGAGCCCGCTGTCTGTGGCCACAGCAGCAGGTGGAGGCCATCGGAAAATTCGAGCAGGTCAGACAGGTACAGGATGCAATCGCCTTTCTCGGCGCGCAGGCGACCCCTGGACAGGATGCGGCACAGGTTGGCCCAGCCCTGTCGGTTCAGGGGTAAGGCGGTGACAGTGGGCGCATCGGTGAAGATCAGCCGCGCCGCCGGGATCAGGCGGGGAACCGCGTGGATGGGGTAGGAGGGCGGCTTGGGGATGTGATCGGGGCAGGGTGGACCGATGGATGTGTTCTGCGCCTCCCACGCCAGCCGTTCGCGGACCTTGCGGGTGATCTCGCGTGCTTGAGTATGGGCGCGGACGATCCCGGCGACCGAGTTGTCATCGGCAATCGCAATGGCAGGCAGACCCAGGGTGACGGCACGCTCCATATACTCCTCGGGGTGCGAGGCCCCGGTGAGGAAGGTAAAATTCGACGTGATCGACAGCTCGGCATACATGGCGATTCCATATTATATTCACGTTTTGTTCTTTTTCGAGTCCTTTGCGCAGGAAACGGGTCGATTGGGTCCGGTCACACGGGCACGGTCAGCAAAAAAGGAGATCCGAGATGTTCAAAATCACCGCTTTGCCCACCAACGATGTACGCACCCTTCAGGCAGGTGGCCCGGATGCGTATGGTTCAACGCCGGAGCGCGCTGTGTCGACGGGTACAGGTAATCCGTGCCGCCACTGCCTGCGGCATATTCCCGAGGGCGATGAGATGCTGATATTGGCGCATCGGCCCTTTTCAGAGACAAATCCCTATGCGGAAACCGGCCCGATCTTTCTGTGTGCAACACCGTGTGAACGGTACGAGGAAGACGCGCTGCCCGAAATTCTGACCACCTCGCCCGACTATCTGATCAAGGGCTACGGTGCGGATGACAGGATCGTCTATGGCACCGGGGCGGTCACGCCGACGGACCAGATCGGCGCAAAAGTCAGGGAAATCTTTTCCCGATCCGACGTCGCCTATATTCACGTGCGGTCTGCGCGGAATAACTGCTATCAGGCGCGAATAGACCGCGCCTAAAGCTTGACCCGGTGGATGCCCCGGCGTGGCTGATCCTGATCATCCGCCGGATGATCCTCGGTACGGGACGAGGTCAGGGCAAGGAATACATCTTCAAGATCGGCCTCTTCGGTGCGGACGTCGCGGATGCGGATATTCGCGGCGCGCACCGATTCCAGAACCTGCTCGGCGCTGGTCTGGATGTTTCGGTATTGCAGGACAAGGCTGCCGTCATCGCGGAGAGCTGCCTCGACGCCTTCTGACGCAGGCAGATCAGTGATCGGGCTGTCGGGCACAATCACCATGGTGCGGCTGTCCATGCGGCCCAGCAGGTTGGCGGTGCTGTCCTGCGCGACCTTTTCACCGTGGTTGATAATGGCGATCTCGTCACACATCTCCTGCGCTTCTTCCAGGTAGTGAGTGGTCAGGATGATGGTCATGCCCTGTTCGTTCAGCTTGCGCACATTGGCCCAGAGCATCTGGCGCAGTTCGATGTCCACACCTGCTGTCGGCTCATCAAGCACAAGGATTTTCGGGTGATGCACCAGTGCCTTGGCCAACAGTAACCGCCGCCGCATTCCACCCGAGAGAGTGCGGGCATAGGCCTCGGCCTTGTCGCTGAGACCGACCAGTTCCAGAATCCGATCACTGCGCCGTTCGGATTTCGGAACACCATAGAGACCAGCCTGAACCTCAAGCGCGCCGCGCGGGGTGAAAAACGGGTCGAGGTTCAGCTCTTGCGGCATCACACCAATGGCCGATCGTGACTGGCGTGGATTCTGATCCTGATCGAAGCCCCAGATCGCTACGCGGCCCGCCGATTTCACCACCAGACCAGCCAGGATGTTGATCAGGGTCGATTTTCCTGCACCGTTCGGACCCAGCAGACCAAAAACCGAGCCGCGCGGGACGGTCAGGTCAATGCCATTCAGCGCATGTTTCTCGGGCTGACCCTTGCCACCGCGATAGGTTTTGCGCAGCCCTTCGATCCTGATTGCCGCGTCATACATGTGGCACTTGCCCCCGGTTTGATCATCGCTCATAAACGCACCTAATACATGCCCGCGAGGCCGACAACCGAAGAAGGATCGCCAGCCGTGACCATCGAAGCGCCGGAAACCAAGATCGTCGAAACCGCCCGTGTTGCCTGTGATGGCGGCGAAGGTGCGTTGGGTCATCCGCGCGTGTGGCTGCAGATCCCCGAAGACGCGGGCTGGGTCGAGTGCCCCTATTGCGACTGCAAATATGTTCTGGCCGGGCATCAGACTGACGCCTGAGCCCGTGTTGCCCGGTGCGGGCATTGAGTATTTATGAAAAGATGAAGATTACGGCCGTGGTGCGGGTGGCTCTATCGTTGCGCCCGTGGCATTAGTGTTTTCGCAAGTGATCAGAGAGGGCGCGAAATGACCACGAATTTCGGAAAAGGGTGTCACCTGCATCTGATCGATGGATCGGCCTTTATTTTCCGGGCCTATCATGCGCTGCCGCCACTGACCCGCAAGTCGGATGGGTTGCCAATTGGGGCTGTTTCGGGCTTTTGCAACATGCTGCAGAAATATGTCGAGGGAAATACGGGGCCAGATGCGCCGACCCATGTGGCGGTGATCTTTGATAAGGGCTCCCATACCTTCCGGAACGATCTTTACGACCTCTACAAGGCCAACCGCGAGGCGATGCCCGAGGACCTGCGCCCACAGATGCCACTGACCCGTGAGGCGACGAAAGCGTTCAACATCGCCTGCAAGGAGATGGAGGGCTATGAGGCTGACGACATCATCGCGACCCTTGCTGTTCAGGCACGGGATGCCGGTGGCCGCGTGACCATCGTGAGTTCCGACAAGGACTTGATGCAGTTGGTCGGTGACGGCGTCGAAATGCTGGATGCGATGAAGAACAAACGCATTGACCGGGATGGCGTGGTCGAGAAGTTCGGGGTCGGACCGGAACGTGTGGTCGATGTTCAGGCGTTGGCTGGTGATAGCGTCGACAATGTTCCTGGCGCGCCGGGGATCGGGGTCAAGACGGCGGCCTTGCTGATCAACGAATTCGGCGATCTGGAGACCCTGCTGGACCGGGCAGATGAGATCAAGCAGCCTAAACGCCGCCAGACCCTGATCGAAATGCGAGACCAGATCGAGCTTTCGAAGAAACTGGTTCAACTGGACGAGAATACTCCGCTGGATTTCACCTTGGACGACCTTGAAGTGAAGGACCCCGATGCGGACACGCTGTTGGCGTTTCTGGCTGAGATGGAGTTCCGCACCCTCACCAAGCGTATCGCTGACAAGCTGGGGGTTGAGGCTCCGGTGATTGCCGACGCCCCTGCGCCAGCGGTGGAAGCGGTCGAGGCCGAGGTGATCCCGTTTGACAGCTCGAAATACGAATGCGTGCGTGATGCAGCGGCCCTGCAAAAGTGGATTGACCAGGCCTATGAGCGTGGTTGGGTTGCTGTGGACACAGAGACCACGGGCCTGAACGAGATGATTGCCGGTCTGGTGGGTATTTCGCTGTGTGTCGAGGCCGGAGAAGCCTGTTACATCCCGTTGACCCACCGCGATGGATCAGCGGATGATCTGTTTGGCTCGGATGCTTTGGCAGAAGGGCAGATGCAATTGGATGAGGCCCTGAGGCTTTTGAAACCGATGCTCGAGGATCCGTCGGTCCTCAAGATCGGGCAGAACATGAAATATGATGCCAAGATCTTCAGGCGGTATGGCATCGACGTGGTACCCATCGACGATACGATGCTGATGTCCTACGCCATGCATGGCGGTGAGCATGGGCATGGGATGGACACCTTGTCCGAGCGTTATCTGAGCCACACACCAATCCCGATCAAACCGCTGCTGGGGTCGGGAAAATCGGCAATTACCTTCGACAAGGTCGCGATTGACGAGGCCACGGCTTATGCCGCCGAAGATGCGGACATCACCTTGCGTTTGTGGCAGCTGTTCAAGCCGCAATTGCACCGGGCGCAGGTGACCACGGTCTATGAGACGCTGGAACGGCCGCTTGTGCCGGTGCTGGCCGAGATGGAGATGCATGGCATCAAGGTCGACCGTGATGTCCTGAGCCGGATGTCCAACGCATTTGCCCAGAAAATGGCCGGGTTAGAGGCTGAAATTCACGAGCTGGCCGGAGGAAGCTTTAATGTCGGGTCGCCTGCTCAGCTGGGCGAAATCCTGTTCGACAAAATGGGTCTGGAAGGTGGCAAGAAAGGCAAGACCGGCAAATACTCGACCGGCGCTGATATTCTGGAAGACCTCGCAACCGAGCATGAACTGCCGCGCCGTGTTCTGGACTGGCGGCAGCTGAGCAAGCTGAAATCGACCTATACCGACGCGCTGCAGACCCATATCAACCCCGACACAGGTCGGGTGCATACGTCTTATTCGATCACCGGAGCAAATACAGGGCGTCTGGCCTCGACCGATCCGAACCTGCAAAACATTCCGGTGCGGACAGAAGAAGGGCGGCGTATTCGTGAGGCTTTCATCGCCGAGCCGGGCAATGTGTTGGTAAGTCTCGACTACAGCCAGATCGAGTTGCGGATTCTGGCCCATATCGCCGATATTTCGGCTCTGAAACAGGCGTTTTCGGACGATTTGGACATTCACGCCATGACTGCGTCCGAGATGTTTGATGTGCCGTTGGGTGAGATGACGCCTGATATCCGCCGTCAGGCAAAGGCAATCAACTTCGGTGTGATCTACGGCATTTCGGGTTTTGGACTGGCCCGGAACCTGCGTATTCCACGGGCCGAGGCGCAGGGCTTTATTGATCGTTATTTCGAACGTTTCCCAGGCATTCGCCGCTATATGGACGACACAGTCGAATTCGCGAAAGAGCACGGCTATGTGCAAACCCTGTTCGGGCGCAAGATCCACACGCCCGAGATCAATGCCAAGGGGCCACATGCCGGGTTCTCGCGCCGCGCGGCGATCAATGCACCAATTCAAGGTACTGCGGCGGATGTGATCCGGCGCGCGATGGTGCGAATGCCGGACGCGATCGCCGGATTGCCTGCCAGGATGCTGTTGCAGGTTCACGACGAGTTGTTGTTCGAGGTGGCCGAAGATGCGGTGGATCAGGTGATCGACGTGGCCCGTGACGTGATGGAGGGCGCCTCGGATCCTGCGGTCAAGCTGGATGTGAAGCTGGTCGTGGATGCCGGGAAGGGGGCGAACTGGGCCGAGGCGCACTAGCGGCGTTGTTCATCAGGTCTCGGCGGGCTGTGCATGCATCGGGTCAGCCCTGCGGCCTTACCATGCGGTTCACCATTCGTTGCACAGACGGGCCAAACAGCAGGATTACGGTGAAGGCGATGGGCCAGCAAAAAGCCCAGGACGCCATCCAGTCGCCAACTGTTCCAGGGTTAAACCCAATCGCTTTGACCGTCGCGATCCCTGTTACAATCAAGGACATGAGGCCGGACATGATCAGGCTGAAAACGGCACGGGCATAGCGGGCTGGTATCATGGCAGGCATCCTAATGGTCACAATGCCGCTGATGTGCGGTATTTGAATGAAAATTACCAGTGTCAGTCCCGCATCCAGTCAAGTGTGTCGCAGGTGCGTTGTGTTGTGGGTGTGTATTCCGCGCTGACCCAGCCGCTATAACCTACCGCGTCCATGGTCGAGAACAAGGCCTTGAAATCCGTTGGTCCACGACCCGGTTCCGTGCGATCCGGGGCTGCGCCAACTTGGGCATGGACCACCTGCGGATGAAAGCGGTCCCAGACAGCCAGCGCGTCGCCATGAATCATATGAGCGTGAAAGCTGTCAAATTGCAGGCCGACATTCGGGCGATCCACCTGGTTGAGCACATCTGCCGCCAGATCGTAATCGTTCAAAAAATACCCGGGCTGTGAAACCGGGTTGAGCGGTTCGATGGTGAATTTTTGCTGGGGGGCGAAATCGGCGGCCCATTGCAGGTTTTGCACAAAACAATTCAATGCATCCGGCCCTGTGGCGTATCCGGACATGATGTGGATCAGGCCGGGGCGCAGCACCCCGGCATATCGCAGGACACGGCGGATATCCGACTGGAACCGCGATTGACCATCGGGGATCGCTGCGTAACCCGGCGCACCGCCGGTGTAGTTGGGCGGTGGCGCGTTGATCAGCACAAGCTCCAACCCGCTGGCAAGCAAAGCGCGACGGGTTTCCGTCGCGGCGATGTCGTAGGGAAACAAAACCTCGACTGCGGTGAACCCGGCATCTGCCGCCGCCTGAAACCGCTCCAGGTAAGGTATTTCGGTAAACAGAAGCGAAAGGTTGGCGGCAAATTTGGGCATAGGCGGTCAGCGGTTGTGGTTATCCGACCATAACCAAGGGATGATTTTTGGGGAAGGGATCGAAAACGACAGATTGTCGAAAATCGACCAGATCGCCTGCACCGAATCAGCAAGGGTCCGCTCAGCGCGGCGCGTCATTACGGGTGCCGCCTTAACAAAAGGTTCGAATCCAATGGCGATGAGCCCGGAACCCGTACGCGGGGCAACTACTGCTCTGCCCGGCGGTCAAAACTCTGCGTTGTCAGGGAATGGGTTGGCGGTTGCCTCCATGATTACCTGGGCAGCGGGTTTCCCGGCGGCCGAAGTTCTGCTGCAAACCTGGCCCCCTGTTGCATTGCTGACCGCGCGCCTGGTGCTGGCGGTTGCCGTTCTGATACCGGTCTGGATTCTGCTGGACGGTCCAAGCAGAGTGTTACGCGCCAGATGGGGTCGGGCGATGGTTGTCGGCGGCTTTGGTTTTGGCTTTGCCATGTTTTTGCTGATCGTCGCGCAGAAAATGACGGATCCGGTGACGGTCGCGATCATTGCATCCTGTGCGCCCTTGCTTGCAACAGTACTGGAACTGATGGCAGGAACTCGAAGGCTGAAATGGACCTTTGCGTTGGGTGTTCTGGTGTCGGTTCTGGGTGGATTGATTGCAACCAGCACCGCCGCGCCCGAACAGCTGGGGCTGGGTGCGGTTCTAGCGATCCTTGCAACGGGCCTGTTTTGTTGGGGTAGCATGGCCACCGCGCGCGACTTCCCGGAGCTTAGTCAGATCGGGCGCTGTACGATTACCTTCGTCGGTGGGTTGCTCATGGCCGCGGTGCTGAGTTTTGGAGCGACCCAGCTGGGCATGGATGTGCTGCCAACCGCGGCCATTGATGGACAGCAATGGGGGATGCTTGGGATCTATGCCTTGATATCACTGGGGCTCAGCCAGGTGTTGTTCATCTCGGCTGTGGGAAAGCTGGGCGTGGCGCTGGCTTCGTTTCACATCAATATTGCCCCGTTTTACGTGATGCTGATCATGCTGATGCTGGGGGAGGACTGGAACTGGACCCGTGCGCTGGGCGCGGGCGTTGTCGCTTTGGCCGTCGTGCTGGCTCAGGACCGCGCACCGCGGTCAACCAAGATCGGCTGAAGGGATCAGCGGGAAGAACTGCCCGCCTGACCAGACACCAAACCAGCCCTCATGGTGGCTACCAATCTCGACGAGGCGATAGAAGCTTTTGCGATCTATGCGCGCTTCGAGGTTCGTGCGGATCAGTATGTAGGGTGACGGTTCTTCTGTCTCAGGATCGATAACAATCCGGATCGGATGCGCGGGCCCTGCAACAGCGACGTCGTCCACTTGTGTGCGAAAGGTCAGGTTCTGCGTCTGACCTTCGCCGGTTTGCTCGAAATCCACGGCGATAAACGGCGCGTCTTCGACAGTGATTCCCACCTTTTCAACCGGCGTGACCAGATAGTATTTCCTGTCTTCTTTCTTAAGAATTGAGGAAAAAAGCTTCACAAGCTCGAACCGATTGATGGGCGAGCCTAAATAACTCCATGTACCATCTTTTGCGACACGGATGTCCAGATCGCCACAAAACGGGGGATTCCACAGGTGAACGGGCGGTAAACCCCGGGTTTTGGCGGCTTTTACCGATGCGGCTAATCCGTCGGGCGAGGGTTTCACAGGTTTTTGTCCGCTCATTGCTTTTGCCATTTCCTCTCAGCGCGATACACTTCAATCATATTCGTCCACGGAAGGGAAAGTCATGAACGAACCTGCCGACCTCGTAGCCGAGATCGAAGCGCTGGAAAACAAGCTGCAAGAGGCCAAGGCCTCGATCACCCGCCGCTTCATCGGGCAGGAAAGGGTCGTGGACCTGAATCTGGCTGCGCTTTTGTGCGGTGGTCACGCGCTTCTGATCGGTCTGCCGGGCTTGGGTAAGACACGGTTGGTCGAGACACTGTCGACCGTGATGGGCCTGCATGGCAATCGCATTCAGTTTACGCCCGACCTGATGCCCGCTGACATTCTCGGGTCCGAGGTGTTGGATACGGCCGACGATGGCAGCCGCCATTTCCGTTTCATTCCCGGCCCGATCTTCTGTCAGCTGCTGATGGCGGACGAGATCAACCGGGCAAGCCCGCGAACGCAATCCGCGCTGCTGCAAGCGATGCAGGAGCGTACGGTGACAGTAGCCGGTGAGGACCGTTCCCTTGGTGTGCCATTCCATGTTCTGGCCACGCAAAACCCGATCGAACAGGAAGGCACCTATCCCCTGCCCGAAGCGCAGCTGGACCGGTTTCTGGTGCAGATCGATGTAGAATACCCCGACCGCCAGACCGAGCGGGATATTCTGCTGGCCACGACCGGTGTTGAAGAAGACAAAGCGTACCAGATTTTCAGCAAGGAAGAACTGCTGGCAGCGCAGGTCCTGTTGCGTCGGATGCCGGTCGGGGACTCGGTTGTGGAGCTGATCCTTGATCTGGTGCGGGCCTTCCGCCCAGAAGAAGCTGGCGTATCCGAACGGGTTGCCGAAACCGTCGCGTGGGGTCCTGGTCCACGCGCTGCGCAGGCGCTGATGATGACGGTTCGGGCACGTGCGATGTTGCAGGGGCGTCTGGCACCCAATGCCGAGGATGTGCTGGATATGGCGCGCCCGGTGCTTAGCCACCGGATGGCTCTCAACTTTGCGGCACGGGCACGCGGTGACAGTCTGGCTGACCTGATCGACTCGACCGCTGTCGGGTTGATCCGGACCGAGGCGGCGGCGTGAATGCCGCGCTGACCCTTCGCGAAAGATCCGAGGCCGAGGCATCGCGGCTGCCGCCCCTTTTGGCGCGGGCCGAACATCTGGCTGGCACCGTTCTGCTGGGAGACCATGGTCGGCGGCGCTCTGGCATGGGGGATGATTTTTGGCAATACCGCCCTGCGCAGATCGGGGACAGCCGCCGGATGATCGACCACCGTCGTTCGGCGCGTGGAGATCAGCAATATGTGCGGGAACGCGAATGGCAGATCGCGCAATCGGTAATGCTTTGGGTCGATCAGGGGGCGTCGATGCGGTTTGCGTCCGACAAATCGTTGCCGACCAAGGCGGATCGCGCCCGGCTATTGGGGCTGGCAACGTCCATCTTGCTGGTCCGCGGCGGTGAACGTGTGGGCCTGACAGGGACGACCTTGCCACCCCGGCGTGGCAATGCACAGATCATCCGGCTGGCGCAAGCCTGGTCCGAGGATGATCAATCGGATTACGCGCCACCCGAACATCGCGCCATGATCCCGCATGCCCGTGCCGTGTTCATTTCGGATTTTCTTGGTCCAATGGATGAAGTTGAACTGGCCCTGACCAAAGCTGCCGACCGTGGTGTTCGCGGCGTGATCCTTCAGGTGCTGGATCCGGGAGAAGAGACATTTCCCTATCGTGGACGTACGATTTTCGAAAGCGTCGGTGGGTCCGTCCGACACGAAACGCTCAAGGCCGCAGAGCTGCGGGATCGCTATCTGCAACGCCTCGCCCACCGTAAGGATGCGCTGACGCAGCTTTGCCGGGCGACTGGCTGGCAATTGGGCCTGCATCACACGGGCGATAGCGCACAAGCGGCTCTGTTGTGGATATACCGTGCGCTGGACGGGGGAACGCGATGACGGTTCTGGCAGGCATCGGCTTTACCGCTCCATGGGTGCTGCTGGGTCTTCTGACCCTGCCGATCCTATGGCTGATCCTGCGCGCGGTGCCGCCCGCGCCGATCCGCCGGATGTTCCCGGCGGTGACGCTGCTGCTGGGCCTGAAGGATGACGAAAGCGTTTCGGACCGCACGCCGTGGTGGCTCTTGCTGCTGCGGATGCTGGCAGCTGCGGCGGTGATCATAGGTCTGGCCGGTCCGGTTCTGAACCCGTCGCGGGATGAGATCGGGTCCGGGCCGCTGCTGATGGTGCTGGACGCCAGTTGGGCAGGCGCGACCCGATGGTCGGCCACGCTGGATCAGATCGATGCGCAACTGACCGAGGCCGGTCGCGCAGGGCGCACGGTGGCTATCCTGCGCCTGACCGAACCGGAAACACCCGTTTTTCAGGGGGCCGAGGCTTGGCGGGGACATTTGCCGGGACTGATGCCCAACCCATGGCAGCCGACCGAACCTCAGATCGCACAGGCCATTGCGGCGTTAAATTCGATTGATGGGGGGTTTGACACCCATTGGTTCAGTGACCGGCTGGATTATGTGGATCATGCGGCGCTGGTCTCCAGCTTGCAGGCTCGTGGCGATGTGGTGGTGTATCAGGCGGCGTCCCGGCCCATGGCGATCCTGCCAGCGGCTTATCAGGATGGGCTGATCAAAGTGACAGTGCAGCGCGCAGGCCCCGGTCCCGAGGAACGTGTGACAGTATTGGCACAAGGGCGCGACCCGGCGGGAACCGCCCGAGTGCTGCATTCTGTGGAACTGACCCTTGAAGCCGGGGATTCATCGGCGCAGGTCGATCTGGCGCTGCCATCCGAACTCCGCGCCCGGATCACGCGGTTCGAAATCCAGGGCCAAAGGTCCGCCGGGACCGTGACCTTGACCGATGACAGCCTGCGTCGCCGTGAGGTCGCGCTGATTGCCGGGAGTTTGAACCGCGAAGGTCTGGAGCTGCTGTCACCCCTGCATTATCTGACTCAGGTCCTGAGCCCCACGGCGGATTTCGTCGATGGCGGTCTGACTGAGGTTCTGCCCGCCAATCCGGATGTCATTGTTCTGTCAGATGTGGCCCAGATGTCGGAACCTGAAAAGGCGGACCTGATTGAATGGGTCGAACAGGGCGGTTTGCTGCTGCGCTTTGCCGGCCCGCGTATGGCGGCCAGCGATCTTGGGCGTGACACCGAAGACACCCTGCTGCCTGCGCGGCTGCGCAGCGGTGGGCGATCTGTCGGCGGCGCGATGAGCTGGGGTGAGGCCAAGACCCTGGCACCATTCCCCGAAACCTCGCCTTTCTATGGATTGGACATCCCTGATGACGTGGTCGTTTCCACTCAGGTCATGGCGCAACCAGACCCTAACTTGGCGGATCGTGTGATTGCCTCGCTGTCTGACGGCACGCCTTTGGTGACACGTAAGGCGCTGGGATTGGGGCAGGTGGTGTTGTTCCATGTGACCGCCGATGCAGAATGGTCCAGCCTGCCACTGTCGGGCCTGTTCGTTGAAATGCTGGATCGGCTGGCCGTGGCCTCGGCCGCAAAGTCACGGCAAGAGGCTCAGTTACTGGGAACAACATGGGAGCCGGTACAGATCATGGACGGGTTTGGCACATTGTCAGATGCCGGAACCCTGGCCGGTGTCGACGGGGTTGAGCTGATATCGGGCCAGATCGGGCCGGAACTGCGCCCGGGTCTTTATGAAAGTGGCAAGCAGAAGCTGGCGTTGAACGTCGTCTCGGAAGAAACTCAGCTGCGTCCTGTTGTCTGGCCCGCAAATGTGCCGATCAAAGGGCAGGAGGTCAGCACGGAAATGCCGCTCGGCGGTCTGTTGCTCAGCCTTGCACTGATTTTGCTGACGATCGATGTTATTGCATCGCTTGCTTTGTCGGGCAGGTTGGGTCTGGCCCGGACGACGGCCTTGGCGCTGGCCGGTTTCCTTCTGGTACCCGAAGGTCACGCACAAACGCCTGAGGACACCGAGTTTGCATTGGCTGCGACCCACGAACTGGTATTGGCGCATGTCCTGACTGGCGATGCGCAAGTAGATGATATTGCGCAAGCCGGGTTGCGGGGGCTTGGTCAAACCCTCCTCTATCGCACATCGGTTGAACCGGCAGACCCCATCGGCGTTGATCTGGAACGGGATGAACTGGCGTTCTTTCCGTTGCTTTATTGGCCGATCTCAGCGAACCAGTCGCAACCTTCGGCCGAGGCCTATGTCAAGCTGAACGCCTATCTGCGGTCCGGAGGGATGATCCTGTTTGACACGCGTGATGCGGATATCGCAGGTTTCGGTGCCTCCAGCCCAAATGGCCGCAAACTGCAACAACTGGCCGGGCCGCTGAATATACCCTCATTAGAGCCGATTCCGCGCGATCATGTTCTGACACGCACGTTCTACCTTTTACAGGATTTTCCGGGCCGATATTCAGGCACCGAGGTTTGGGTCGAAGCCGCGCCGCTGGATGCAGAACAGATCGACGGGATGCCCTTCCGCAATCTTAACGACAATGTGACGCCAGTGGTCATTGGCGGCAATGACTGGGCCGGTGCTTGGGCGGTGGATCGCAACGGGCAGGCCCTGTTGCCCGTCGGGCGCGGTTATGCCGGGGAAAGGCAACGCGAGTTGGCCAATCGTTTTGGTGTCAATCTGGTGATGCATGTGCTGACGGGGAACTACAAATCCGATCAGGTTCACGTGCCCGCCCTTCTGGACAGGTTGGGACAATGACAGGAACCGTCATCTTTGATCCGCTGATCCCGTGGGCGATACTGCTTGTCGTGGGTATGATTGCCGTGGCCGGGGTCGCGCTGGCCTTGTGGCGCGGATTGTCGGGATGGGCCTTGCGTGGGTTGGCGGTGCTGGTGATCATCGCTGCGCTGTCCGGCCCGGTCTACCAGATCGAGGATCGTGCACCGCTGACAGATATCGTTCTGATGTTCGAGGATGAAAGCGCCAGCCAGACGCTTTCAGACCGGGTGGTACAAACGGCAATGGCCGCAGAAGATCTGGCCGCCGAGATCGAGGCACGCGACAATACAGAACTGCGACGCATCCGGGTCGGCGATGGTGAAGGCGATGAGGGCACGCAGATCATGGCAGCCCTGAACGAAGCCCTGGCGGAAGAGCCGCGCGCGCGCATCGCCGGTATCCTCGTGGTGTCCGACGGGATTGTGCATGATGTCGATCAGGCCCCGGATCTGCCCGCACCGATGCACCTGCTGCAAACGGGGCGGGAAAGCGACTGGGATCGCAGGCTTATTGTCCGAAACGCCCCTGCTTTCGCCATCATTGGTGAATCGGTGACGTTGACCCTGCGCGTGGAGGACAGCGGAGCAGCCCCTGCAGGTGCAACATCAGCGCCGTTGGAAATTTCGGTGGATGGGGGCGAGCCCGAGCAGTTCAGCATTCCAATCGGTCGCGATGTCGAACTGCCCGTCACTTTGCCCCATGGTGGGCGCAACGTGATCCAGTTTTCTGTCCCTCAGGCTGAAGGCGAGTTGACTGATCGCAACAACACGGCCCTGATCCAGATGAACGGCGTAAGGGACCGCCTGCGTGTGCTGCTGGTCTCGGGTGAACCGCATCCGGGTGGTCGCACGTGGCGTAACTTATTGAAATCTGACAGTTCTGTTGATCTGGTGCATTTCACTATCCTGCGCCCGCCTGAAAAGCAGGACGGTGTGCCGGTGGACGAGCTGTCGCTGATCGCCTTTCCGACTCGTGAGTTGTTTCTGGAAAAGATCAACGATTTCGACCTGATCATCTTTGACCGCTACAAGAGGCGTGGGATTCTGCCTGCGATCTATCTGGACAATGTCACAAGCTACATCAACGAAGGCGGCGCGGTCCTGGTTGCCGCCGGTCCCGATTTCGCCGGTGCCGACAGCATCTTCCGCTCTCCCTTGGCGCCAGTTCTGCCGGCCCAGCCAACCGCGCGGGTGATCGAGGAACGATATGTGCCGATGGTCAGTGATCTGGGGCATCGTCACCCGGTCACGACCAATCTTGGAGAGTCCGAGGATTGGGGGGCGTGGTTGCGTCAGATCGACGTGAAACACCGCTCGGGCGACGTGCTGATGACCGGGGTAGAGGATCGTCCGCTGCTTGTCCTGAACCGTGTTGGCGAAGGGCGCGTTGCGATGCTTGCGTCCGACCACGCCTGGCTTTGGAGTCGCGGTTTCGAAGGAGGTGGCCCGCAGCTGGAGCTGTTGCGCAGGCTGGCCCATTGGATGATGAAAGAACCGGAACTGGAAGAAGAGGCGTTGTGGGCCGAGGCCAACGGTCAGTCCATGCGCATCATTCGTCAGACGCTTGGGACAGAGGTCGGCCCTGTAACAGTCACCTTGCCGAATGGCGAGACGTTGGAGATTACTTTGAAAGAGGTTTCTCCGGGTCGGTTTGAAGCGCAGTATTACGGCCCTGAGATCGGCCTTTATCGCTTGCAGGAAGGTGACCACATGGCTGTGATCGGCCTTGGCCCTGCTGCACCGAAAGAGTTCGAGCGTACCATCGCGACAGGTGATGTCCTCGAACCGGTGCTGGCCGGGTTGCGGGGCGGTGTGATCCGATTGGAAGATGGGCTGCCATCGATCCGCAACGTGCGCGCAGAACGCCCCGCCGCCGGTCGGGGCTGGATCGGTCTGACCCCACGCAACGCGTATGAAACGCGGGATGTCACGCAGGCCGGGTTGCTGCCACCCTGGCTTGTCTTGCTGCTGGCTGGGGGGTTCCTGCTAGGCGGTTGGCTGCGGGAAGGGCGGCGTTAACGCTGGCCCGTTGCTGTTTTTTAACGGGAACCGGGCGCGCTCTGGTCGATCCGGAACGAGGCCCGGTCGGATTGGCCCTGTGCATCCACCACAACAAGTGAGGTAAACCCGGGTCCGGGATTGGGAATTTCGAATTCTCGCTGCCGTTGCCCGGTCAATACAGGCACGCCGTTAGTCAGAACGGAAAACGGCCCGACACCACCGCGTAGTTTCACTGTCAGAGGGCTACCGAAAGTCTCTAACAGAGCGTTTTCCGGTGGAAACAACAGATGAGGTGCGGTTTGGTCCGTTTCGAAAGCCGCCGCGCGGGGCCGGAAACGTTGCAACGGTTGCGGCAATTGTGCTGCGCCAACCAACAGTGTTGATGGCGGTGGTGGGCGCAGGGGTGTGAGTTCAGGCTTTAGCAGGCCAAAAGCCTCGGTCAGAAGCGGCGCGGCAACGTCCCCTCCGAATGCGCCGGGAACAGGCGTGCCATCCGCGCGTCCCAACCAGACCCCGATGACATGCTGCCCGTCAAAGCCAATGGCCCAGGCATCGCGGTGCCCATAAGAGGTTCCCGTTTTGAAGGCCAGCGCCCCTGAAGTGCTGCCCGTGGGTGCCGTGATCCCGGACAAGATATCCGCAATCTGCCATGCTGAGGTTTCGGACAAAACACGAGAGGTGAGCCGTGCATCAGCCAAGGTGTCATGGCGCAGGATCGGGCCTTGCCCACCAGCGGCCAGCGTCACGTAGATCTGCACAAGATCATGCAGGCTCAGCCCGACGCCACCCAAGGATATTGCCAATCCGGGTGTACCACTGCTCAGGCGCGGGTCTGATCCTGCTGTCCGCAGTGCCGCCATTACGCGCGCGGGGCCCAGCTCGTGCGTCAGGCGTACGACAGGGATATTCAGTGACAATTGCAGCGCGTCCCGAACCCTTACATCGCCCCGGAAAACGCCATCGAAGTTTCGCGGGGCGTAGCGCCCGAACATCACCGGGCTGTCGCTGATCAGGGTTTCCGGATGGGCCAGCCCCTGATCGAATGCCAGCCCGTAAACCAGAGGTTTCAGCGTCGATCCGGGCGACCGCACGGCTTGCGTCATATCCACGAAACCTTGTCGCGCATCCCGATACCCGGCAGACCCGACCGAGGCCAAAATCTTGCCGTCGCGATGATCTGCTACGATCAGGGCTCCGGACACGCGCGGCCCTTTGCGCGCCGCGGCCCGAGCGACCAAAGTTTCCAACCGGGCTTGCACCCCTGCATCCAGGGTCAGATCAAATACACCGTTTGCAAGGGTTTGGCCTTTCACGCGGTCGGTCAGATGGGGTGCAAGGCGCGGGAACGGGACCGTTCGATCAGGAATGGTCTCCGTCAGGGCTGCGTGCATCTCAGCCTTGGTCAATACGCCGTAGCGCTCCAACCTGCGCAAAATCCGATCTCGGGCAATTTGGGCTGCCTCGGGTCTGCGATCCGGACGTCGCGCTTCCGGGGATTGCGGCAAAGCGATCAGTAGGGCCGCCTGTGCGGCAGTCAACCGGGTCGCTTCTTTGCCGAACCATGCGCGGGCACCGGCACGGATACCTTCCAGATTGCCGCCATAGGGGGCATGGGTCAGGTAGAGGTTCAGGATCTGTGTCTTGCTCAGCTGCCGCTCCAATGCCAATGCGACCCTAATCTGGCGAAATTTGCCACTCCAGCGTCCGGTCGATCCATCTTCGATCAGCCGCGCGACCTGCATGGTCAGAGTTGAACCGCCTGAAACCGCGCGCCCATTCCAAAGGCTTTGCCCGGCTGCGCGCAGCAATGCGACAGGGTCCACGCCCGCGTGGGTCCAGAAACGCTTGTCTTCGTACCGGAGCAGCATGGCGGTGAAATTGGGATCGACCGCACCGGGTTGCAGCCTCCAGATGCCATCTGCAACCGGAAACACGCGCAGGAGGTCACCGTTACGATCCCGTATCTCGACCGAAGTTTCAGTCAGAACAGGCGGCAGCACTGTGGCGTCGACCCAGCGGTCAACGCCATCCCGCGCCAATGCCGCCAGATAGAGAGCGCCGGCCAACGCAAGTAACAGGCGCGGCACCCTAGGCATGAGCGCCGCCCAAACAAGGATATGAACGATGGCCGGTCACTGCACCTCGACCCGTCCCGTCGCCGTTCGTGCGCGGTTCTGGGGGCGGTACATATCTTCGACCGAGGCCGCCGGATGGTGGAACACGCCCGGTGTGACGGCACGGGCGACGTAAGCCAGCGTCACTGTCTGGCGCCCCGACAGGTCAACCGCAGCCAGGAACCTGTCCGATCGGAACTCGGTATGCGTGGCATCAGACAGATTCAACCAGTCCAGCGACCGTACATCGCCCGATCGCAGCAGGTTCGGGTTGTCGATCTCGATTCCGGCGGCAAGAGGATCGTCTACCATCAGACGCGCCCCACCGCTTTCAAACGGCGTGACCGTCAGAACCGTGACGAACCGGTCCCCCACGGCAAATCGGCCCGCGTCAATCAGATCGCCGTCCATCGAATAATACTGCCGTTCGATTGCATAGCCGGTGCCACCGGCCCCAGGCGGATCTTCGGGAATTCCGGTCACCGTCAGGGTGATATCGGTTGCCTGACCGTCGGTCGCAGTGATGTTGACCTCTTCCGCCTGCCCGGATTGCAGAACCTGAACAAAGGGGCCGGATACTGACACGCCATTGACCTTCAAGCCGGAGCCGGACGGATCAGACACCAGCGCGTGCGCCGCCAGCAGGGACCACGCGGCCTCTTGTGTAGACAGGGGTGTGCGGCCCGTGCTTACCCGTTGGATCAAAGCGTAGCGGTCAATCGCCTCGCTGCCCGCATCTACGGCCAGGGTCAGCAGGCCCGCCGCATCCCGCAGGCGGGTGCCGTAATCCGCGCGCCAGTGGTTTTCCTGATCGTTCGGCACCTGTTGCAGCATCCGCACCGCACGGACGAACATCGCGTCTGCGCGGGTCTGGTCCCCGTACGAGGCCAGCGCAGCGCCCAGTTGCGCTGCGGCCAACGGCGTGTCGAAAGCATCCCCTTTGACATCCGCATAATAGCGCAGATCGCCCATCGCCGCCGCGCCTTCCCGCGCAAGAACCATTAGGGCATAGGCGATATCCTGACCACCTTCGTCAAAATCCGGCGCATAATTGACCCGATTGCGCAGGTTATCCATGGCTTGCGCAAAAGCCCGATCCGGCACCGGGTGTCCCTGCACGCGGGCGCGTGACAGGAAATCGGTCACATAGGCGTCCAGCCAGAAATCACCGCTGCCTGCACGCCACAGGCCAAAGGCACCGTTTGCAGCCTGACGAGTCAGGATACTTCGGATCGAGTCCGTGATGCGCTGATCCACCTCCGGGCCATTGCCCAGCCCCGAGGCCTGCGCGACAGATGACAGGTAAAGCAGCGGCAGTGCCTTGCTGGTGATCTGCTCGGTGCATCCATAAGGGTAACGGTTCAACTGATCCAGCAGGCCGGGCATATCGAACTTTGCCAGCGCTCCGGCTGACAGGATGGCCTTGGCTGAGCCGGGTTGAAACCCGTCAAAAACATCCTGCGAAAACAGAAAGCTGTCACCCGCACCCAGCGAAAAGCGCCGTGTCCGGGCAATTACGGGATCGTTGGCCCGCACCGGCATCCGCAGGGTTTGCGACAGATCGCGCCCATCTGGCGTGGTGATGGAAACGCTGATCTCTGGATTGCCGATGACATGGGCCGTTACAGGGATGTCGAACACCGCTTTGCCACCATCCTCCAGCAGAAAGCGTGCCGGTACCGGGCCCAGTTCCAGCCCACCGGTGGTGGTCAGGCCAAGCGCCATGTCTCCGGATGCACCATCCGCATGGACAATCTCAAGCCGCATCCGGCTTTGATCGCCGGGGGCCAGAAACCGCGGCAAGCTGGCAGTTGCTACCACCGGGTCGCGGACGATCATGTCAGCCTCGGCCTGCCCGACGGCTTTTTGTGACCACGCGACGGCCATCAGGCGGACCGTACCATTGAAGGCGGGCAGGGGGATGTCGACCTCAACCTTTCCATCCGCACCGACCTGAACCGGGCCGCTGAACACTGCCATCAGATCTTGCGTCGGTGGCGGGGACTGGCGGCGCATCCCGTTGTCATTGTCGCCGCCAGAGCGAACCGTACCCATCGTTCCGTTCATGCCGTCGATCAGCCGCCCGTAAACATCACGCAGGTCCACACCCAGCCGGCGTTGCCCGAAATAGTACTCTTGCGGGTTTGGGCTTTCGAACTCCGTCAGGTTAAGGATGCCCACATCCACAGCGGCAAGGGTTAGCCAGACTGGATCATCGCTTGTAACATTTTCGACCCTAACAAGGGCCTTCTGTGTATGACGGGGTGAGGTAACCTCGGGCACCTCAATGGCAACCGACAGCGTGCGATCCGCAGGATCAATGGCGGCATAGGCGACGCCCATGGCGCGTGCCGGGTTCTGACCGGCCGCAACATCCATTGGTCGGATCACTGTGGCCGTGACATAGGCACCTGCACCCCAATCTTCTGTCACCTCTATCGGGATAACTGTCTCGCCTTCCGGCACGGCAACCATTTGGCGATGGATCAGGCGGTTCGACAGCACCTCGACCTGGGCGATACCTGCCATGCGCGGAACGATGCGCAGTTGTGCGGTTTCCCCGGCCCGATAGCTGTCGCGATCCAGCGACATCTCAAGCCGGTCAGGCGTGGTCGAAGCATCTGCGGCCTGATACCAGCCTGCATGGAAATCGACAGCGGTTTCCGTAAAGGTGCCGTCTACGCGTTGAACCACCAACTCGTAACGGCCCCAGTCCACGGGCTGGGACAACGTCAAAGGGTTAGTGGCGACGTCAACGTCTCCGGTGGCAACGCGAGTGCGTCGGGTTGTCGGTTCCCAATTCCAGTTTCCGTAAAGCTGATACCATTGATACCGCGTTTCGATCTTGTTCAGCGTCCAGCGCATGCGCATCGGGCTGGGGGTCAGGTCGGGTGCAAGGCCAATGATCTGAAATGCGGCCTCGGTACCTTCGGGGATTACGTCCTCGAACATGGGTTTGACACCGATCACAGGTTGCGACGGCAGGACAGGAACGCTCAGGCGACGTTCAACAGGGCGGCCCGAGCCATCGGCCAGTCGCGCAATAACCTCGGCTTCAATTGGCTGCCCTTCCGTCTCTAATGCAGGGATTTCAACAGCTATGGATGCTTTGCCGTTTGCGTCTGTGCGCGTGTCACCGAAATAGGTGCTTTTGATCGATGTCTCGGCGTCATAGCGGCCAAAGCGATACCCCTCGTAGCCTGGCACTGTGTCCGCCGGGCGTCCGATAACCTGACCGTCGATGCTCAGGTCGGACCCCGGCGCACCAAACAGATAGCGCGCGTCGATCGAAAGCGGTGGGCTGTCGTCGGTACGCAGGGGCGCGTCCGGCAGGTTCAGCTCAAAATCTATACGTTCCGGCAGGAAGTCTTCTACCAGCACTGTTTGTCGCGCCAGCGCATCGCCTTTGGGATCTGATCTGATCTCGATCCGCCAAGCGCCGCGTGGTGCATCTGCCGCAACAGGCAGACGAAAGATATGCCCCCCGGCGACGCCGCCATCCGAGACGGTTCGGCGGTATTCCACGCCGTCAGGGCGATACAGAATTGCGGTTAGGGGCAGACCCTCGATAGCCTGCGCCTCACCATCGCGCGACAGGGCGGTGAGGTGGATCACCTCTCCGGCCCGGTAAGCGCCGCGATCCGTGGCTAGAAAAACATCGACCGGCCCCGCGGGCGCACGCCCTTCAACACCGCGATCTGACAGGTCCAAAGCAGGATCGGTCAGGGATAGAAAGCTGAAATCGCTGTCCCCGGTCGACGCCATCACCAGTGCGGGCGCGCTGGCCCCCTTGCCGCGCGTCAGACCGGGGTCGAACCGGACATAACCCGATTCATCCGTCCGCGCTTGGGCGATGACCGCATTTGCGCTTGTGACCAGTGAAACCTCGACACCTTCACGGGGAGCCGCGTCGCTCAGCCCGCGCACCGTGACGTGCAGCCCATCGGTGCCAAGCACGCTGCTGATCCCAAGATCGGACAGAACAAACCATTGCGTCGCGCCCGGGTCGTCATAGGGATCGGCCCCCGGAACACGGGCGGTCAGCGCATAGATGCCAGCGGGCTGATCCGCGATCGCTTCTACCATGGGCAGGCGCGCAGTCATGGTCTGATTCAGTTCGTTGGCCACTTCGGCGGTGCCGGTCCAGATATCCTGGGCAATTTCATCGGAAAATTCTGCTTCCTGCCATTCACTGAGCGGGCGGCCGAAGAAATCCTGCTGAACCGCGCGCAACAGGTTCCGGTCGCTGACCCTCCGCAGGATCAAATCCAGCTCGGTGACGTTGACTGTTTCAACAGGCAAAGCGGCGTCAGCGGATTTCGGCAAAACGTAGCTGCGCCCGGGAAACCGGACCGAAGGCGCCCGGTCGCGCACGTAATGGGCAAGCTCAACATTGCGGTTCAGCGCCTCGCCCGAGGCGGAGGGCAAGCGTTCGCGTAGCGTCAGGCGATAACGCTGACCATGGGCGACACCGTCAACGCAAAGCTGCCTGCCCTCAGCCTGTACCACCAACCCGTCATCATTGCGCTGGACAAACGGGTCATAGTCGACTCCTGCCTTGACCAGCGGTTCCGAAAACTCAACACAAATCCGCGGCGCGGCGGCGTCGCTTTCAACAGAACTGTCGACCACGCGAAACCCGTATTTCCCGATGGCATCATTCAGCGCGGCCAGTACATCCTCGCGCGGTTGGATTTCCTGGGCCAGCCGCAGCACGGGGATCATATCGCGCCCGCGCTCGACCTCTTCCAAGGCGCGGGCCAATGTCATCAGGGCGGCAATCTGTGTGCCGGGAGCGTCCGCGCGCAAATAGCCATTGGTTGCGGCATTCAGCGCACGGTTGCGCAGATCGCGCCCTTCACTCCGGTCCGTAGGGTTTATCGCCAATAACAAGCGCGCGTATTCCACCCATAGATCGGGCGCGTCACTGAGCGATACGGCCACACCAGTCCAATTCATCGCCAGTCGCGGGCTGCCTGCGTTGCGTGCCGCGTCCAGAACAGCCTGCAGGTCGTTACCTTGCGCCATATGAACAAAGCCCAGATCGCGCGCCTGATCAACGGCTTGCTTCAGGTCGGCGGCACCAAGTGCGCTTAACGCGTTTGCACGCGCATCAGCCAATGCTTGGGTCTGATCTGGGGTAGTTACTTTCTGCGCAGATACTGCCCCCTGATAGGCCTCTTGCCGGTTTACACCGCTTTTTGGAAAACAGGCATTGGATCGGGTGTTGTAGGTGAACGCAGTGCAAAGCGTATTGGCGGAACAGGCCTGAATGCAGGACTTCAGATCGGTATCGAAAAGGGCATCCAGATCCGAGCCGTAAAAATCTGCGTCCCGCGTCGTGACATAGCGGAAATCAGGCACTGCATCCTGCGCCTGGGTGGCGCTGGGCAAGACTAAAAGTGAAATGATGTAAGTTATTGAAATAAAAACAAAGCGGCGCATGGTGCCCTCCTCTTTGGGCACAGCGTTGCATGGCGTGCGCCTGTTGTGCAACGGCTTAAACAGTTTTTCATCCTCTGCCGGGATGCTGTGCGCAGAGCGTTCTGGAATCAATCAAATGACTCTTGCACATAAATTGGCACAGGAACGGCGCGCGCGTTTGGCAGCTGAACGGATGCTGGCCCTGAAACAGGCCGAGCTTTCGGCAGCCAATCGCAAACTGGGTCAACATGCCATGGCATTGACCAAACGAATTGGCGAAACGCAGGCTGAGGTTGAAACCGTTCGGGATGAAAACGAAAAGGTCAAATCCGACCTCTGCGTGGCCAACGCCAAGATCGAGGTTGCCGAACGCCGCTTGTGGCACTCGATTCAGACAATTCAGGACGGGTTTGCCTTTTTTGACGGTGACAACCGGCTGATCGGCGCAAACACCGCGTATCTGAGCGTTTTTGAAGGTCTGGACGAAGTCGCGCCGGGAATATCATACCCGCGTATTCTGCATTTGCTGACGTCAGAAGGTATTGTCGATATCGGGGATGAATCCGCGGAAAACTGGCAGGACAGAATGCTGGCCCGCTGGAGCCGCGCCAACCCGCCACCAATCGTTATGCAGCTTTGGAACGGTCACTATATCCGCCTGATCGACCAACGCGGCAGCGGCGGTGATATGGTGAGCCTTGCTCTCAACATTACAGCGTCAGCCCGGCATGAAATCGAGCTTAAGGCGGCGCGCGAGCGAGCAGAAGCGGCAAACCGGGCCAAGTCGGCCTTTCTGGCCAATATGAGCCATGAAATCCGCACCCCGATGAACGGCATCGTTGGCATGTCCGAATTGCTGGACGAGACACCGCTGGACGAAGAGCAGCGGCTATACGTCAACACGATCCGCAATTCGGGCGAGGCGTTGCTGGTCATCATCAACGACGTGCTGGATTATTCCAAGATTGAGGCGGACAAGCTGGCTCTGCACCCTGAGCAGTTCGATCTTGAACGCTGCATTCTTGAGATTGCGATGCTGCTACAGCCCAGTGCGCGCGATAAAGGCCTGACATTGCTGGTTGATTACGACTTGTTCTTGCCAACCCTTTTTGTGGGCGATCCTGGTCGGATACGGCAGGTTCTGACCAATCTGGTCGGCAACGCCGTCAAGTTCACCTCCGAAGGGTATGTGCTGGTCCGGGTGACAGGGGTGCCCAATCCGGATGCGCAGATCTGTGATATCCATGTTGCGATCGAAGATACCGGTATTGGCATCGACGCAGAAAAAACCGGCCATATTTTTGGCGAGTTCAATCAAGTCGAAGACGAGCGTAACCGCCAATTTGAAGGCACCGGGCTTGGCCTTGCCATCACCAAGCGGCTGATCACCTTGATGGGTGGCACGGTCTGGGTCGAAAGCGAGCCGGACCAGGGATCCTGTTTCGGTTTTCGCGTGACACTGCCCACGGTAGAAGGCCCGCGACCCGAACCTCCGAACCTGGCGGATTGTTTGAAACATGTCCTGCTGGTCGAAGATCTTGCCGTGAACCGGGCTATTCTTGCCAAACAGCTTGGGCGACTGGGGGCTGAGGTGACGGTTTGCACGTCGGGGACCGAGGCGCTGTCACAGATGAATGATCAGATTGATCTGGTTCTTTGTGACCACGATCTGCCGGATATGGATGGGCTGGATCTTGCGGTCGCGCTCAGGGATCGCGGGTGGGGTGACATTCCGGTGGTCGTGATGTCTGCAAGCCCCGGTTTGATTCACGCGCATCCTGCCCGTGACCTGATCGACGGTGTCTTGCAGAAACCCATCCCTCGATCCGAGTTGTATGGCAGGCTGATGGCACTCGACGGCACATCGTTGGAAAGGGGCGCTCTGGATGTGGACAAAACAGTCTCTAAAAAGCAAGATTCTGAATCTGTGCACCCCCGACACATGAGGGTTCTTGCCGCCGAGGACAACCGCACCAACCAATTGATCCTGAAGAAGATGGTCAAGGATCTGAATATCGATCTTCGCTTTGCCTCGAATGGGATTGAAGCGGTTGAGATCTATCAGGAGTTCGAGCCAGATCTGATCTTCATGGATATTTCCATGCCGAAGATGGACGGCAAACAGGCAACAGCGGAAATTCGCAGGCTCGAGGTTTCAACTGGTCGCCACGTTCCAATCGTTGCCCTGACGGCCCATGCCATGGCGGGGGATGATCAGGGAATTCTGTCAGCCGGCTTGGACCACTACCTGACCAAACCGCTACACAAGAACCGCATTCACCAGATGATCCTGCAACACCAACCCGATTGCGTCTGCTCGGTCGCAGACACCATGCCCGGCGCCAAAGCCCGGCGTGAGCGTGGCGCAAACCCGGACCCAACCTCGCCTGGCGGACTCTTCAGGCGATTAACACCGGGTTGCAAGTTCAAGTGACCTGGGTTTCAGGCCGCATATGGTCTGACGAAAACGGGCTTATCCGCTTCCGACAGATCAGGGCGGTATTCATAGCCGCCACTGTCGAAATCCAGCAGCGCCTTAGGATCGGTCAGGCGGTGTTGGATGACATACCGCGCCATGGCACCGCGTGCCTTTTTGGCAAAAAAGCTCACAATCTTTGGGGTGCCGCCCCTATCTTCCATGAAGACCGGTGTGATGACGCGCAGGTTCAGGGCATTCAAATCCACCGCACCAAAATACTCCTGACTGGCACAATTCACCAGAATGTCGCTGTTAATTTCGGCTCCTTGCGCGTTCAGTGCCTTGCTGAGCTGATCGCGCCAGTATTCGTAAAGGTTCTTCCCTCTTCGGGTTTTAAGCTTGCTGCCCATCTCAAGCCGGTAGGGCTGTATCGCGTCGAGTGGCCGCAACACACCATAAAGGCCGGAAAGGATGCGCAAGTGGTCTTGCGCCCATGACAGCTCGTCCTCGTCCAGCGAAGCAGCTTCAAGCCCTTGATATGTGTCGCCAGCAAAAGCAAGCGCAGCCGGGCGTGTGACCTTGGCGTCGGGTGCATCCGAAAAAGCGCGATACCGGTCGCGGTTCAGGCGTGCCAGATCGTCGCTCAGGTCCATCAGTTTCTTCAGATCACCCAGCGTCAGGTTGCGAGCGGTTTTGGACAGCCGGATCGCATCCTCCTGAAAATCGGGCTGCGTTACCCCGACATTCCGCTCTGCCCAGTCCAGCCGTTTGGCCGGGGAAATCACGATCAGCATATCCGCCCTCTTTCTTGCCTGTTCGGGGGTATCTAGCCCGCCTCACGCAGCACGTCCAGAAAAGCAGCGCCAAACCTTTCGTGACGTCGATCACCCAGCACCTGTGCAATTCCACGGGGATCATCGGGGCGCAGTTGCGCAACTTTTGCCAATTGCGAGGCCGAGCAGGTCAGGGGCTTGTCGATCCCGGCTGGACCGCGCGACAGCAAGGACTGAACTTCCATCAAGCGGTCGTAAATCTCACCCTGATCGCGTCCAGCCAGCTTTCGCCGCGCCGGATGAACGCTTCTTGCTTCGCCCGCGATTACTTCAAGGAACGTATCGCCATAGCGTTCCAGCTTTTTGGCGCCAACACCGCCGATCCGGGCCATATCGTCCAGCGTTACAGGGCGCTTTTCAGCCATCTCGATAAGCGTGCGGTCGGGAAAGATCACATAGGCCGGAACACGTGCAGCTTCAGACAGGGCACGGCGTTTGGCCTTGAGCGCTGACAGCAGCGGGGCGTCCTCTTCGGAAACCATTGCCTTGACCGCAGGCCGACGTACCGCATTGCGCCCCGTATCCTTGCGTAGGTTGATTTGCGCCTCGCCTTTCAGGATCGGTCTGGCCGCCTCGGTCATGCGCAATGCGCCGTGACGGTCGGGGTCGGGGCGGACCAGATCGTGGCCCATCATCTGCCGGAAAATGGCCTGCCATTGCGGGCGCGTCCAATCCTTTCCGATGCCATAAGTGGACAAATCCTCATGGCGGCGGGCGCGGATTTTGTCGGTCTCGTTTCCCAACAGGATATCGATCAAATGGCCTGTACCGAACCGCTCCTCGGTCCGCAGGATCGCGGACAGGGCCATACGTACCGGAGTTGTGCCGTCGAAAACTTCGGGTGGGCTGTCGCACAGATCGCATTTGCCGCAGGGCCCTGTGGTCTCGCCAAAGTAACCCAACAATGTCTGACGACGGCATTTCAATGCCTCGGCCAGACCCAGCAAGGCGTTCAGGCGCGCATGATCGGCCATGCGGCGCTCGGGCGGCGCTAGACCCTCGTCAATTTGTGAACGCCGCAGGCGAATGTCATCGGGGCCGAACAGGGTCAGCGTTTCGGCCGGGCCGCCATCGCGTCCGGCGCGTCCGATTTCCTGATAATAGGCTTCGATCGATTTGGGCAGGTCCGCATGGGCGACCCAACGGATATCGGGTTTGTCGATGCCCATGCCAAAAGCCACTGTGGCGACGACGATCAACCCGTCCTCACGCGCGAAACGGGTTTCGACAATGCGGCGATCTTCGGGGTCCATTCCACCGTGATAGTGGCAGGCCGAGTGTCCCTCGGCGCGCAGGGCCTGAGCAATCACCTCGGTTTTGTTTCTGGTGCCGCAATAAACGATGCCGGACTGGCCTTTGCGCGCATCTGCGAAATCAAGGATCTGCTTGCGCGGCCCGTCCTTTGCGGCAAAGGCCAGATGAATGTTTGGCCGGTCAAATCCGCGCAGAAATTTGCGCGGCTCAATGCCATCGAACAGTTTTTCGACAATCTCATCCTGCGTTTCGGCGTCCGCCGTGGCGGTAAACGCGGCCAGCGGCACTTTCAGGGCGCGCCGCAACTCTCCGATCCGCAGGTAATCAGGGCGAAAGTCATGCCCCCATTGACTGACGCAATGGGCTTCGTCCACAGCGATCAGGCTGACGTTGATCCGACGGAGCATCCCAAGCGCAGACCCGGCAGCCAGACGTTCGGGCGCCATGTAAAGCAGCTTCAGCCGCCCGTCCTCCAGCGCATCCCAGACGGCCTCGGTTTCCTCGGGCGTGTTGCCGGATGTCAGCGCACCGGCCTCGACCCCGGCCTCTTGCAAGCCGCGTACCTGATCGCGCATCAGGGCTATGAGTGGAGATATAACCACCGTCACCCCGTCGCGGAGCAGGGCAGGCAATTGAAAACATAAGGATTTACCGCCACCCGTGGGCATGATCGCCATCACGTTTTCACCTGCCTTCACGGCGTCGACAATCTCTTCCTGCCCAGGGCGGAAGGCGTCGAATCCAAAGACATCTCGCAGCAAGGGTGCGGCGTCGAACATATGCGGGGGTGCCCTGTTTTAAGGTTTATCTGCTCTTAAGACAGGACAATCACATACTAAGATTCAGTGAACAAGTGGTCAGTAAAAATAGGGCGCGTTGTTGATAAGGATGATCCGCAAAGCATAGACGCCGATCAGCACCACCAGCGGGGTCAAATCCAACCCACCCATATTGGGTAGAACGCGGCGGATCGGCCCGTAAATAGGCTCTAAAATGCGATTTAACCCGTACCAGATTTGTGCAACCAGTTGTTGGTGCAGGTTGAGCACCTGAAAGTTAATCAGCCAGCTCATGATCACATGGGCCAGAATGATGAACCAGACAATGTCCAGGATCAGCAGCAGGATTTGGATCAGCGACAGCATGGGGTCTCCGTTTTCTTGTTGGTCGAGACCTAAGCACCCTTTCAGCAAAGAGCAAGTAGGCTGAACTCTGCGCTTGCGAATTGCCCCAAAGCCCCGTTTTATGACCACAACAAGAAAACAGGGGCAGAAATGGCAGAAATATCCAAGCGCAGGCGTATCTGGGGCTGGTGGTTCTTCGATTGGGCCAGTCAGCCCTATCACACCCTTTTGGTAACGTTCGTGTTCGGCCCTTATTTCGCAGGTGTCGCTGCGGAGTATTATCTGGCATCCGGCCTGGACGCAGGGTCTGCAGACGCACAGGCACAGGTGGTCTGGGCCAACTGCATGACCATAGTCGGTTTGATTATTGCCTTCGGTGCGCCGCTGATGGGGGCGATGGCTGATGTGTCGGGTCGGCGCATCCCCTGGATATTCGCCTTTTCCGTGATGTACGCCGTAGGTTCCGGCGCGCTTTGGTACACGATGCCCGATGGCTCGAACATGTGGTTGATGCTGTCTGCCTTCGGTCTGGGTTTCATCGGTGCGGAGTACGCCCTGATTTTCATCAATTCCCAACTGCCCGATCTGGGTGATGACAGCGAAGTGGGCGAAATCTCCGGCTCGGGCTTTGCTTTTGGCTATTTCGGTGGCCTGATCTCGCTGGCGATCATGCTTGCGCTGTTTGTGGAGCAGGCCAACGGCAAAACGCTGATCGGAATGGACCCCTTGTTTGGGCTGGATGCGTCGCAACAGCAGGGCACGCGCTTTGTTGGCCCGTTTACTGCTGGGTGGTTCATTCTGTTCATGGTGCCCTACTTCCTTTGGGTCCATGACGACGAACCGAAAAACAAAAAGGGCAGCGTTGCCGAGGCGCTGCGACTGTTGGCAAAATCAGTGTCTAACCTGCGCCATCGCACCAGTTTGGCCAGTTACCTGGGCTCATCCATGTTCTATCGGGATGCGCTGAACGGGCTTTACAGTTTTGGCGGGGTCTATGCCCGGCTGGTGTTGGAATGGGACCTGATCAAGATCGGTGTTTTCGGCATCGTCAGCGTTCTGGCCGCAGCGGCCTTTTCCTGGGTGGGCGGCAAACTGGATAAGAAATATGGCCCCAAGCCCGTGATTATCGTTGCGATCTGGGTGTTGATCCTTGTCTGCATCACCATCGTCTCAATGGATCGGTCCCAGATTTTCGGTATCGCCATGTCCGAAGGGTCAGGCTTGCCGGATGTGGTTTTCTTTGGCTGCGGTATCCTGATCGGAGGCATGGGCGGCATTCTACAGTCCTGTAGCCGGTCGATGATGGTCCGGCATACGGACCCGGCAACCCCCGTCGAGAGCTTTGGCCTTTATGGTCTGTCGGGTCGTGCCACCGCCTTTGCTGCGCCACTTCTGATCGGGATCGCCACCACGGTGACCGGTAGCGCTCGTCTGGGGGTGTCACCCATCGTTCTGTTGTTTATTCTGGGTCTATTCCTGATGCGCTGGGTGAGACCTGAAGGGGATCAGAGCAGATGAAAATAAAACGTTTTTTGATCGTTTTGGCTGCGCTTGCTTTTGCAGGCACTGCGGCGGCAGAACCGCTGGCAAAGCAGTTGTTCGGGGCACAGAAACAAGCTTCCCAGCAAAAACCGGCCGCTTTCGGCAGTTATTCGCGCGGATGTGCTGCGGGGGCAATTCAACTGCCTGAAACGGGGCCTACATGGCAGGCAATGCGCTTGTCGCGCAATCGCAACTGGGGGCATCCGCAGACGATTGACTACGTGCAGGACCTCAGCAGGTTTGCAGCCAGCCAGCCGGGATGGAACGGTCTCTATATAGGGGATATCAGCCAGCCACGCGGCGGGCCGATGACCTCGGGCCATCGCAGTCATCAGTTGGGGCTAGACATCGATGTCTGGATGTTGCCCGGCGATAACATGCGCCTGAGCCGCAAGTCGCGCGAAAACATCTCGTCCATCTCTCTTCGTCGTTCCAATGGCGCTTACGTCAACGGAAACTGGACCAAGCAGCATCATGCGCTATTGCGCGAAGCGGCAAAAGACAAGCGCGTCGCCCGGATCTTCGTGTTTCCTGGGGCCAAGGTTCAGATGTGCGACGATGAAAAGGGGAACCGCGACTATCTACGTAAGATAAGGCCCTGGTGGGGACATCACTATCATTTCCACGTGCGACTGAACTGTCCCAGAGGGTCAAAGGGCTGTGTGAATCAAGACCCACCCCCCAAGGGCGATGGCTGCGCTGAGGCCCGTCAATGGGTGCACAACATCCTGAACCCGCCGCCACCCGATCCGAATGCGCCGCCGCCGAAGAAACGCCGGGAATACGTTCTGTCCGACTTGCCGCAACAATGCTCCGCCGTTTTGCAATCCAACTGAGTGTAGCGCTGTTTCTTGCCCCGGTGGCCGCCGCGCTGGATGTGAAATCCGCAGCCCACCTGAATAGTTTCGTTTGGCGGCATCCAGCAAGCTGGTTTGGCGGGTTTTCAGCGCTTCACATCTCGGACGACGGACGCCATATGATTGCGCTTAGCGACCGGGCGCGGATCGTGACTGCGCTGATTGAGCGGAGCGAAGGCCATATCGCGGATATTCACGTTCTTGGTCAATGGCCGGTGCTGTCCAGCCAAGGACACATCATGAAAGGCGGCGTAGGTGACTCCGAAGGGATCGCAGTGACGCCGGATAGCGGGATATTCATCTCGTTCGAAGGGGTGCACCGTGTCGCCTATTACCCTGCGCAGGGCTCCAGCGCGCGCGTATTGCCACGCCCGAATGCGTTCCGGAACCTTGCCGAAAATGGTTCTTTCGAAGCTCTGGCCATTGATGGACGCGGCTGGCTTTACACTTTGCCGGAAAAGAACCGCACCGCTAAGGGGGACATTCCGGTTTACCGTTGGAATGGCGACACATGGTCGACCCCGTTTGTTCTGCCACAGCGTGGCGGCTTTAAACCCGTTGCCGCGGATTTCGGTCCCGATGGGCGGTTTTACGTTTTGGAACGCAAGGTATCCTTGGTCGGTTTCCGATCACGACTGCGGCGATGGGTCGTGGTAAACGAGAACCCAGGCGCCGAGGAAACCCTGTTCGAAACCGGAACGGGCGCGCATGACAACCTCGAAGGATTGTCGGTCTGGCGCGACGGGCAGGGCCTGTTGCGTGCCACGATGATCTCTGATGACAACTTTCTGGCGGTGCAGCGGACCGAACTTGTGGAATACCTGCTGCCCGATTGACAGGGCGCAGGCAAAGGTCTAAAGGCACGGCTTGCCTTGGGACGGTCCCTTGGCCAAGTCGCCGCTACCTTGTCAAAACGGGCATCAAAACATGCAACGTAACTTTATTCCCGGCATTATTGCCATGGCCGCCATTGTTGTGGCCTCGAACATTCTGGTCCAGTTCCTGATCCTTGACGGGCTGCTGACTTGGGGTGCTTTCACCTATCCGCTGGCCTTTCTGGTCACTGACATCATGAACCGCGTCTATGGCGTTGGTCCGGCCCGCAAGGTCGTGTTTGCCGGATTTGCCACCGGTGTCATCTGTTCGCTGATCGGCAGCCAGATCATGTTGCAGGGTGACGGGTTCACCTATGCTGCCGTACCGCTGCGCATCGCCGTTGCATCGGGAACCGCTTTCCTGATCGCGCAACTGACGGATGTTACCGTGTTCAATTCCCTACGCGGTGGTCGCTGGTGGCGTGCGCCGCTGGTGTCGACGCTGGTAGGGTCGGCACTGGATACCGCGATCTTCTTCACGCTCGCCTTTTCGGCTTCGGTCACCTTCTTCGGCGCCAATGCCGACGCTGCAATCAACTGGGCGTGGGAACCTGTTCCTTTCATGCTGTCCGGCCCGATGGCACCGCTTTGGGTGACGCTGGCTTTTGCGGACTGGATGGTGAAGCTTTCACTGGCGCTGATCGCCCTGATCCCGTTCAAGGTGATCGTTGCGCGGCTGACTGCGCAGCCTGTGTAAAAAAACGCTTTGAGAATGGCACAACTTGTGGCACGCTTCTTTTCAACCGCAACAGATAGAAAAGGAGGTGATCCAGTGTCAAGAAAGAGATTGGAGAGAGGTGTCGGAACAACCGGGGGGATCGCCCGTTAGGGCAGCCCTTGGCGGAGCGCTCGCTCCGGCTGGTCGATTGATCTAACCGACCCGACCTCCTGAACTTTCGAAGGGCCGTCCTGCTGGGGCGGCCCTTTTTGTTGCCGTCACCTTCTGAGGGCGATCAAATTGTACTATGCGCGGGGGCTGGATGAGTTCGATCCATTGTTAGAACCCGATCGCGGCAAAGGCGTGAATACGTGTTGTCAAAGCTTCGGTGCCTGGCCGTGTGTACTTGATGTTTGGCAAAGCTGCCGAGCGGCCTGACCCGGATATCCTTCTTCCTCACTTTCATCGAACACGACATAGGCGGCATAAGCGAATCTGGGTGCCGTTTCGACCAGCTTGAGCCACCCGTTGCAAAGTTCCGGTTCGACAACGCGCCTTGGGAAATATCCGGCCGAGGGAACCGACCGAAGATATTGCAGGCCGAGGGTGCCTATGCCCAACTGAAGGCGCGGCGCATCAAGCCCTGGAAAGTTCAGCATATGATCGGCGCGAAACTCCGGGCCCCAGTCTATCAGGATATAAGCGTTACCCAGATCAGCGGGGAGGGCTTCCGGGCCGCTGCTGACAAGGACAAACTCGTCCTCGAAAAGCTGGAGCGCGGTCAAGCCAGGTGCGTTTCGCGGCCGGTACATGATGGCAAGATCCAGGTTGCCTTCCTCGATCTCGCGCGTGAGTGTTTCCGACGGGGCCGCTGTCGCCCGGATAGCGACGTCAGGTAGTGCCGCCATCAACTCGGGAAGGGCGTTGATCAGATAGCCGTCCCAAAGGCTTGGTGTTGCGCCGATTTCCAAAGCAGCTGCCATCGAGGCAGGCAGACCGGCATCCAGCTTGGCCTGGGTCCACGTTCGCACCAGAACCTGTGCATGTTTGAGGAAATGCCGCCCGGCAATGGTCAAGGTCGCACCAGACTTGCTGCGTTCAAACACGGGCTGTCCAAGCTGTTGTTCGAGCGTTCGGATTCGCATGCTAACGGTCGATTGCGTAACATGGACCTTGTCCGCCGCATCAAGAAAAGTGCCGGTTTCAACGACCGCAAGGAAGGTTCGGGCGAGTTCAATATCCATCGTTCACCTATTTGAATATTCGATATTATTGGCGATATAAATTCGTTATTCAACGCTATGCGAATGTGCGATATACGCTTTGTAGCGCGAAAGTGCCCCCACCGGATCGGACCGCCAATCAACAGTTTTCATCGCAAAGTGGACAACCCGATCTGCGGAACAGGTGCAATCTGTCTGCCTTAGATAAGCCTCCGACACCCTAGCGCTGCACCAACCCCTCAATGGGTAAACCGCCCATTCCCTGATGGAGAACAAAATGAGTCGAGTTTCTGTTGTTGCTCTGCTCGCGTCATTCCTTGCCCTTCCGGCCGCTGCCTTGCCGGTAGGACTGGACACGGACGGTGATGGTCTGGCTTCGCTGACCGAGCTACAGACAAAGTACCCCGATATTACCAGTGAGAGCTTTGCCGAAATTGACACGGATGCCGATGGTTTCGTCAATGACGAAGAAATGGTCGCCGCGGTCGAGGCCGAGTTGCTTCCTGATCCCAAAGGTGACGAATAAGCCGGGGTTGCCAAGAACATGAGAAACCCCTCTCCACCCTACAGGTGGATGCTTGCCGGGATGGGTATCTGGTTAGTGCTGTCCCCATTTGTACTGTTCAGCCAGAAAACCCTAGCTCACGGTTCGTCTGACCGTGAGTCGCTCGCCTTCATGACGATCGGTATTGGTGTGTTGGTCATGTCAGGCGCTAGCGGCCGGGGCCACCTTCTCGCACGGGTGGCTCCGGTATTGGCGGTCGGGGCAATACTGATCGCCGCGCCGGAGGTGCTGCATTTTACCGGTCATGGTGTGGCAGTGGCAAATGCTTGGCTCACGGGATCTGCGCTGATCGCGCTCGCCGCTTGGGAGGCGCTGGCGAGCAACAGATTGCGTGCGATCCTTTAGGCTGGCGCGGGGCGGACAACTGCCCCGCGTTTTCTTTTGGCTCCAAAATCTAAATGATCTCGTCCTCATCGAACATCGGATCGCCGTCAAGCTGGCTGGCAATCGTATCGACCCGCATTTCGACATCCGAGCCGGTCGTTTCAGCAATATGAAACAATGCGTCGCCTTCATGAACGACAGGCAGATTTGTACGCCCAACGATGATACCCGTGGTTTCGCAGATGATATCGGTCCTGAGTTCTCCGAACGGGTCGGAAATGCGTCCAAGCAGGTCACCGGCGGCCACGTATTCTCCGGCGGCTTTGAAAGTCCGCAACAGGCCACCGGCGGGCGCGCGCATCCACGAGCTTGACCTGACATGGACAGGCTTTTCGCGCACAGCGGCGATGCCACGCTTCGCAACCATTCCTTTTGCGTTCATCACCCGAAGGATGCCTGCAACCCCCGCCCGCGCAGACAGTTCGTCGAAACGCAGACCCTCACCACCCTCGAACAGCAGGATATCCACACCACGCTCTTGCGCGGCCTTGCGCAGTGACCCGTCGCGCAGCTTTGAAATCAGCACAACAGGCGCACCGAACGCATCAGCGTATTTGAGGGTGACATCAGAAGCCGGAGAGACGCGGATCTGCGGCAGATTGGTGCGGTGTATCGCGGCAGAATGAAGATCAATCCCCAGGTCCGACCGCTCGACGATCTCGGTCATGAAAAGATGCGCCAGCCGACCGGCCAGCGACCCTCCTTCGCTGCCGGGGAAGGATCGGTTCAGGTCGCGCCTGTCAGGAAGGTATCGGGAATGTGTCATGAAACCAAAGGCATTCACGATCGGGATAACCAGCAAGGTACCCGCAAGCTTGTCAAGCTGTGGCGCCCGAAGCAGCCGCCGTGCGATCTCCACGCCGATCACCTCATCGCCGTGAACGGCGGCACTGACGAACAGGACCGGCCCGGGGCGGCGGCCGTGAACCACGTGTACTGACATGCTCACTGGGGTATGATCCGACAGCACGCTGACCGGCAAATCCAGAGTGGTTCGTGTACCGGGCGGTACGCGATAACCCCCGATTTCAAAGGGACCGCGCATCGCCTCTACCCACGGCCTCGTGTCTTCGTGTTGCCTTTGGCCGCATTCTTTTCGAGAAATTCGATGATTTTGCCCGCAACATCGATGCCGGTGGCCTTTTCAACACCTTCAAGCCCGGGTGAGGAGTTCACTTCCATGACTACGGCACCGTGATTGGCCCGCAGCATATCGACACCACAGACATTCAGGCCCATCGCTTTGGCCGCACGCACGGCTGTCGAGCGTTCCTCGGGCGAGATTCTGATGGGCTTGGCGCTGCCACCCCGATGCAGGTTTGATCTGAACTCGCCCTCGGCCCCTTTTCGTTGCATCGCCGCGATCACCTTTCCACCGACCACAAGTGCACGAATATCCGTGCCGCCTGCTTCCTTGATGAACTCCTGTACCATGATGTTGACCTTGGCACCGCGAAACGCCTCGACCACGGATTTTGCCGACCGGTTTGAATCCGCAAGCACCACGCCGATGCCCTGCGTGCCCTCCAGCAGCTTGACCACCAGCGGAGCGTCCCCTGCCAGTTTGAGAACTTCGTCGGTCTGTTTCGGGTCATGCGCGAAGGTGGTGACCGGCAATCCGATCCCGTCACGTGCCATCAGCTGCATGGACCGCAACTTGTCACGGGATCTGCCAATTGCAACCGACTCGTTGAGCGGAAAGACACCCATGATTTCGAACTGCCGCAACACGGCCAGCCCATAGAATGTGACCGAAGCGCCGATCCGTGGGATCACCGCGTCATAGCGCCCAAGCTTCTTACCGTCGTAATAAACCTCGGGTCGGCGCGACGCGATATTCATGTAACAGCGTAGCGTGTTCACGATATCCAACTGGTGCCCGCGTTGTTCAGCAGCCTCTTTCAGACGCTGGTGGGAATACAGGTTTGGATTTCGGGCAAGCATGACAAGCTTCATTGATGTCGTCCTTCTGCGTCCTTGGATCTTGTCTTGCTTTTCATCTTTTTCGGATCTTTTCGTGCATCCAGAAGATATGAGTGGCCGGGATCGACAAGGATCCCACGCCTGCGAATGGCGGTACGGCCAAGGATCAGATCAAACTCCATCCTCGCGCGATTGGCCAGCGAAACGTCGATTAGCCACCGATGCCGTCCAAGCAGAAGCTGTGTTCTGACGATCAACCGGCGTTCCGGAATGCCACCAGTGTTCTTGATTTCCCGCTCGTCTACAACCCGCGTACGCACCCGGCCCGATGACCGGCGGTTATGGACCGGGATCATGAACTCGACCCATCGTTCGCCATCAACCTCGAACACGGTCTGGTCCACGGCATGCAGGGCTGCGGTTCTGGCACCTGTGTCTATCTTTGCCGGAATATGCTCGATCCCGAAATCAGGCAGGCTGATCCGCTCGCGCCATCCTATGACTTCGGGGTATCCAGTTTGTTTGACCATGGCGACTAAGCCACGCTGTCATCATTGGCGCGCCGGTAATTCACAAACGAATTCGCGCTCATTACAACGTAAAAACTATCCATATCGATTAACACGTACCCAAGTTCAAAAAGCGCGATCGACAGGGCGCGGATATCTGTTTCATACAAACGCCTGCGCCTGGCGATCCGACGCACCAGCTTGTCCGGAATGCGATACCGTCCGCTGACCTTGCCGCCAAACTCCTGATCGTACAAGGCGGCCAGACGTTCGGCTGCGGCGGATATCCAGTCATTTTCCTGCATGCACTTTCTTACAAATCAGAAAATTTTTTGTCTATAGGCAAATATTTTCTGTTATATGGGTGAAAGTAAGAAACTTTTACCCCCACAGGTCGGCGGATGAGCGATACGGACTCCTTACCAAGGGAAACAGGGACGCAGCTTCAGCTGGCGTTGGAAAATCGCGACGGGGCGGCGCTGGCAGACCTGCTTGATCCGCTTTCGCTCAGCGATGCCTTGCGGGAATTGCTCAACCTGCCCGTTGACCAGCGAAGCGCCGCGCTCTCGTTGCTGCCACCGGAACGTGCGGCCGAACTGGTCGAAGAAGCGCCAAATGCGCTGGCGGTCGATCTTGTTGAGCGCATGGTTTCCGAACAGGCCGCCGAAATTATCCTCGAGCTGGATTCCGACATTCAGGCGGATGTCATCGGGGAACTTGAAGACGCCGATGCAGAAGCGATCCTTGCCCGGATGGACCCGGAAGATGCGGCGGATGTCCGGCGACTGGTTGAATATGACGACGATGTCGCCGGTGGTCTGATGGTGGCCGAAGCCTTCACCTTTTCCGATGGCGATACAGTCGGAAAGGTTCTGCGGCGTTTCGCTCATGAAGAGTACGACCTTGAACGTTACCGTGGCCAGCACCCTTACGTTTTGAATTCCGATGGCTTGCCTGTCGGGGTGCTTTCATTACGTAGCCTGCTGTCCACACGGCGAAGCATCAAACTCACCGATATCATGGTGCCCCCTATCACGGTTCCGGCCAGCATGCCGCTGGAAGAAATGGAGGACCTTTTCGATGAGCACCCTTTTCTTGGGTTGCCGGTTGTCGAAACGGACGGGAATCTTGTGGGTGTCGTTTCCCGCTCTGCCGTGAATGAGGCCCTGCTGAAGCGCGCGGAATCGGCAAGCCTGAAACGCCATGGTGTCTTTGGAGACGAACTGCGATCGATGCCTTTGCCGCTCAGGGCGCGGCGGCGGCTTCAATGGCTGTCGGCCAACATCGTGCTCAACGTGATCGCGGCCAGCGTGATTGCCGCCTATGAACAGACCCTTTCTGCCGTGATCGCTCTGGCTGTGTTTCTGCCGATGGTATCGGATATGAGCGGTTGTTCCGGCAATCAGGCCGTTGCGGTCAGCATGCGCGAGCTGTCGCTTGGTCTGGTCCGGCCCATTGATGCTATGCGGGTCTGGATAAAAGAGGTTTCGGTCGGCATCATCAACGGCTGTGTCCTTGGCCTGCTGATCGGACTCGTTGCCTGGATGTGGAAAGGAAACCCGTTTCTGGGTTTGGTGATTGGCGGCGCGCTGGGTTTGAACACGATCATCGCGGTATCGATCGGTGGCGTTCTGCCTTTGCTGTTAAAGCGCATCGGTCAGGACCCGGCGGTCGCCAGTGGCCCTTTGCTGACAACGATCACGGATATGGCAGGGTTTTTCCTGGTCCTGAGCCTTGCAACAGCGATGATGCCGCTCCTGAATTAGTGTTTTTCATGCGCCCTGATCAACACAGGGGTCGGGCGCTCAACCACGAGGAAGACATGACGATCTCAAGCATTGTCAAAACGCAGAACCTTAAAAAGCCGCCATTTTGCGACACTGACACAACGGTGTTCGATGCGGCCGTCACCATTGCGTTGCTGGATGTGAACGCGCTGGCGGTTCTCAGCGAAGGGAAGCTGGTCGGGATAATCACGGATCATGACGTGCTGCTGTGCCTGGCGGATTCCGGCTCAGCTTTCTACAAGCAGACAGTGGGTGACTGGATGACGGAAAAACCTGTCACCTGCGCGCTGGGCTCGAAGTTGTCCAATGGTCTTAATCTGATGGCCAAACACAAAATCCGAAATCTTGTCGTAACTCAGAATGGAAAAGCAATTGCCATCGTCAGTAGTAAAGAAATCCTGACACGGGTGCATGAGGAAGACGAGTTGGAGCTGAATGTGTTGCGTGACATCGCCCGCGGTGCTCAGGGCCATTCAATAGCCTGACACCCCGGTTCCATGTCTGCTCACTCTACATTCAGGGCCGCTATGGAAAGTCACTGTTAAAGATGGAAATGCTGACTTTCCAGGTGCCATCTGTCTGGCGTTTCAGGGCGTTCACAAACTTCCCTTTCTCCGGCGGGTCAGAATCAGCGATAGCAAAAGACCCGACCTGATAGGCAGTATCGCCATCCACACTGAAATCGATCAACTCATTTGTATGCGTTCCACCGGTGTTTTCTTTCATTCTTTCCCGATAGGCTGCGATGAACGCCTCGCGCCCGCGCAGCAGGGGTTCTCCGAGCGCCAACAACATGACGTCTTCGGTAAAGAACGCAGCGCAGCCAGCAGCATCGCCTCGGTTAAATGCCTGATTGTACGCTTCATCAAAGTCTTCGAGCACGCGCCTCATATCCATGACGATCCCTTTCACAACCAACATTCACGAAAGATCGTTGCAGCCCTTCGCGCATTCGATTCTGCATAAGTAACGCAATATGGCCACAGCGTTGGCGGCACCTGACGTTAAATGAGCTGGGCTTGGAATACCTGACGGCGAACGCAACTGATGCGAACGGACGTCCCAGCCACCGCCAGGATTCTGCATTGCGCGAACTGCCAAAGCAGGCTTGATCGCACATATGCACTGCGCTAGGCACCGAGGATGAGGAGACTTGCTGAAATGCTGTGCCGCTATGGCTTACGCCCGCCCGCTTGTTGCGGGTTTCCGACGGCTCGGGTCAGGATCGCGACTCTTCCTTTTTATTCGCCCAAGTCACCAAGCTGACACTGCCATGCTGCACATCACCGATGATATCGCGCTGCAAGACTGGGAAATGACCGAAAGCTTTGTACGGTCGTCCGGTCCCGGAGGGCAGAATGTCAACAAGGTGTCGACCGCAGTCGAGCTGCGCTTCGAAGCTGCACGCTCGCCGTCCTTGCCCGATCCGGTCAAGGCCCGGTTAAAGCGACTGGCCGGGCGACGCTGGACCAAAGACGGCGCAATCATCATTCAATGTGAGGAAACACGCTCGCAGGCCCGCAACCGTGAAATCGCGCGCGCAAGGCTGGCAGAACTGATCTCCCGCGCGCTGGTCAAACCTAAACGGCGGATCGCAACGAAACCGACCTATGGCTCGGTCAAGCGTCGGCTTGCCGCGAAAAAGGCGCGTGGCGACGTCAAGGCGCTGCGGGGCAAGGTGTCTGAAGATTGATCTGGCATCTTGCCGGGGCGTTGATAGTCTGGCCCGCAAAGGCTGCAAAAGGGTAACGTCATGAGGCTGGAGGGAAAAACCGCAATCGTCACCGGCGGCGCATCCGGGTTCGGTGCGGGGATCGTGCAGAAATTCCAAGCCGAAGGCGCACGCGTCATGATTGCGGATATCAACGGTGACGCAGCCGCTGAGATGGCGGCGCAACTTGGGGCCGGGGCATTGGCGCATCAGGTCGACGTCGGCGACGGGGCTTCGGTTCAAGTGATGGCGGACACGGCACTTGCCGCCTTTGGGGCGCTCGATATTCTGGTAAACAATGCAGGTGTCACCCACTTGCCAACCCCTCTGGAAAACGTCACCGAGGATGATTTCGACCGGGTCTTCAACGTGAACATGAAGTCCGTCTATCTGACCGCCCGGGCATTTGTTCCCCATATGAAGGCGCGCGGCGCGGGTGCAATTCTGAACGTAGCCTCGACGGCGGGCCTGTCTCCGCGCCCGAATCTGAACTGGTACAACGCGTCCAAAGGGTGGATGATCACGGCAACCAAGACCATGGCGGTCGAACTGGCCCCAACCGGCATACGCGTGAACGCGATCTGCCCAGTGGCGGGCGAAACACCGCTGTTGAAATCTTTCATGGGCGAAGACACGCCCGAGATCCGCGCCAAGTTCCTGGCGACCATCCCACTGGGACGGTTTTCAACACCCGAAGATATGGCCAACGCCGCCTGTTTCCTGTGTTCGGACGAGGCCAGCATGATCACCGGCACCGCGCTCGAGGTCGATGGCGGCCGATGTATCTGATCCGATCTTCATCTGGCCAAAAATATCCCCGCCGGAGGCAGCGCGCGCCCGCGCGCTTCCCCGCACCAATCCCGAGTTCAAGATGATCCCTGGACCAAGAAACCTGATTACCGATGTCCCCGGCCTGGCAGTTGGAAACGCTCAGGACGATGCGCTGAAGTCCGGGACCACGGTCCTCACGGCAGATAAACCGTTCGTTGCGTCGGTCCATGTGATGGGCGGTGCACCGGGTACGCGCGAAACCGATCTGCTTGCGCCTGATAAAACCGTCACAGGGGTGGACGCGCTGGTTCTGTCCGGCGGATCGGCCTTTGGACTGGACGCCTGCTCGGGTGTTTCAGATGCGATGCGGGCTGAAGGGCGCGGGTTTCCCGTCGGTTCAGCGAAGGTTCCGATCATTCCCGGCGCGATCCTGTTTGACCTGCTCAATGGCGGTGCAAAGGATTGGGCGGAAAACCCTTATCGTGCGCTGGGGCGGGCTGCTTATCTGGGCGCTTCAAGAGATTTTGATTTGGGGTCCGTCGGGGCGGGCACCGGGGCGTTGGCCGCAATGCAGAAGGGCGGGCTTGGCTCTGCCTCGTCCATTCTGCCTGATGGAGTCACGGTCGGGGCCCTCGTTGCGGCGAACCCGCTGGGCAGTGTCACAACACCGGGTGACCGGCATTTCTGGGCAGCCCCCTTCGAAGTTGGCGATGAATTTGGCGGGCTGGGCCCCGATATGTCGCCGGATCAAAGCCGGATCCGCCGCAGCCGCAAGGCGTTGGCCATGAGTCCAGCGGAACCCGAACAGACAAACACGACCATCGCCATTGTCGCCACCGATGCCGTTCTGACCAAACCACAATGCCAGCGCCTTGCAGTAGCGGCGCATGACGGAATCGCTCGGGCCATCCTGCCTGCCCATACCCCCAACGACGGCGATTTGGTCTTTGCCCTCAGCACAGCAGCACGTCCGTTGCAGTCAGAGGCCGATCTAACTCTGATCGGGCACGCGGCCTCGCTGTGCCTGTCCCGGGCCATTGCGCGGGCGGTCTATCTGGCGACCCCGGCGGAAGGAGACCTGTTGCCCTGCTGGACCACTGTACATGACTTAAGTTAAGGACACACCATGTGTCGCAGTGGCACTGTAGATGCGCGCGGCAATCCGCGCGTTGACACTTTTATGCGCCGGGGGTCCATTCGGTGCAGCCAATTTGTATCGGAGCACAAGCTATGAATCGTATCCTCACTATCGCAATCGCTGGCCTGCTGGCGCTGCCCGCTCATGCCGAAGGCGATGCCGAAGCCGGTGAGAAAGCTTTCAACAAATGCAAGTCCTGCCACATGATCGCTGATCCGGCCGGAGAAGTCATCGTCAAAGGCGGAAAAACCGGCCCCAACCTCTATGGCGTCGCTGGTCGCTCTGCCGGAACCTACGAAGACTTCAAATATGGCGACAGCATCGTCGCAGCCGGTGAGAAGGGTTTGGTCTGGGATGAGACGTCCTTTGTGGAATACACGCAGGACCCTAAGGGCTTCCTGCAATCTTATCTGGACGACACCGCTGCCAAGTCGAAAATGACCTTCAAGCTGAAAAGTGGCAGTGAAGACGTCTTTGCCTATATCGTCAGTGTATCAGGCGAATAAACGCTAACATTGTGCACCCACGCACAAGGACCAAAGGCCGCAGCCCCTGCGGCCTTTGGTGCGATTGATACCAGTGTAGAACAGCGCCACTTTGGTATCTGACCGCAAACCGCAGAGTGTGCCGCAACGCCAAGCCGACCCGGCAATAGCTAAACCCAACATCAGCGCCCGTCAGGCGGATTGGCAACAGGAGAGGACAGATGGGCATTATGATCCCGGCTTGGGTCAATGGTGAATTGACCCCGGTAGACAAACTTGAAGCTCACGAAAAGGGCCTCAAGCACAAGGCCGTGTCGGTGTTTGTCGTAAGGGGCACCGAGATTTTGTTGCAGCGCAGGGCGCTGGGCAAGTACCACACGCCCGGCCTGTGGGCGAACACTTGCTGCACGCATCCCGACTGGGACGAAAGCTCGTCAACCTGCGCCGTGCGCCGCTTGAACGAAGAACTGGGGATCACAGGTCTTTACCCTGAATACCGTCACCGTTTGGAATACCACGCCGATGTTGGGAACGGCATGGTGGAAAACGAAGTTGTCGACGTTTTTCTGGCCCATGTGCGCGGACCGCTGAAAATCGCACCTAATCCGGACGAAGTCATGGATATCCGCTGGATCGACTACCATGACCTGTTGGCCGAAGTGGCCCGCCACCCGGACCGGTTTACACCGTGGCTCAAGATCTACCTGCACAACCATGCGGACACGATTTTCGGCCCGGACCTGATCATTTCAGCCAAATCCTGACGCACTCCGAAAATCCCTGCCTTGCAAGGGCGGCCCAAGCCGCCTAAATCAACGCGTCATGGCCAAGCAGAAGACAGACCCGAATTACAAGGTAATCGCCGAAAACCGGCGCGCCCGCTTCGATTACGCAATCGAAGAGGACATTGAATGTGGCATCATCCTGCAAGGGTCCGAGGTCAAATCCCTGCGCGCGGGCGGCTCGAACATCGCCGAAAGCTATGCCACGGTCGATGACGGAGAGCTCTGGCTGGTCAACAGTTATATCGCGCCGTATGAGCAGGCCAAGATGTTCAAGCACGAAGAACGTCGCCGCCGCAAACTGCTGGTGTCCCGCAAGCAGATGTCGAACCTGTGGAACGCGACGCAGCGCAAGGGCATGACACTGGTGCCGCTGGTTCTGTATTTCAACCACAGAGGACTGGCCAAGGTCAAAATCGGCATCGCCAAGGGTAAGAAAACCCACGACAAGCGCGAAACTCAGGCCAAGCGTGACTGGTCAAGGCAGAAGCAGCGCTTGTTGAAAGATCACAGCTAGAACGCCATCGCCGCCTGAACCGCCCGTTGCCAGCGATCATAGGCCGCGTCGCGTTCGGCTTGTTCTTGCGTGGGCTCGAACCGGCGGTCCAGCGCCCATGTTTGGGCAAAACCGGCCTGATCCGGGTATATCCCGGCTTTCATACCTGCCAGCCATGCGGCGCCAAGGGCGGTCGTTTCCTGCATAACCGGGCGATCCACCGGGGCACCCAGACAATCTGAAAGACCTTGCATTGTCCAGTCAGATGCACTCATCCCGCCATCGACGCGCAGGATGACATCCGCCTCGGCCCCCCAGTCGCCCTGCATGGCGTGCCACAGGTCGCGGGTCTGAAAGGCGATGCTTTCCAGCGTGGCGCGGGCAATCTCGGCCCGGCCGGAATTGCGCGTCAGACCGAACATCGCACCGCGGCAATCCGGCTTCCAGTAAGGAGCCCCAAGACCCGTGAAGGCTGGCACCAGGATCACATGCTGGTTCGGGTCGGCCTGCGCCGCCAGATCGCCGCTTTGCGGGGCCGAATCGATGATCTGCAACGCATCACGCAGCCATTGCACGGCGGCCCCGGCGATAAAGATCGACCCTTCCAGCGCATAGGTGCGCTGACCGTCCAATTGGTAAGCGATTGTCGTCAGAAGACGGTTTTTCGATTCAACCGGCTGCGCACCTGTGTTCAGCAGTGCGAAACAGCCCGTGCCATAGGTTGATTTCATCATACCGGGCTGGAAACAGGCCTGACCGATGGTGGCTGCCTGCTGATCGCCTGCCACACCCAGAATGGGGATGTTCCCACCAAGCAAGGTGGTTGCGCCGAAATCCGAGGCGCAATCCTGCACGTTCGGCAACATATGAACGGGTACATCCAGCAACTCGCAAATCTCAGCACTCCAGGCGCCTTTGTGAATGTCGAACAGCAGGGTGCGGGCGGCGTTGGTGGCGTCAGTGGTATGGACACGACCTTCGGTCAGACGCCAGATCAGGAAACTGTCGATGGTGCCGAACAGCAACTCTCCGGCCTCAGCCCGCGCGCGTGCGCCTGAAACGGTGTCCAGCAGCCATTTGACCTTGGTGCCCGAGAAATAAGGGTCCAGCAGAAGGCCGGTTTGGGCGGTGACGTCATCCTCACACCCGGCTTGCTTGTAGCGGGCGCAGATTTCTGCGGTGCGGCGGTCCTGCCAGACAATCGCGTTATGGATGGCCTTGCCGGTCTGCTTGTCCCAGACCACGGTGGTTTCACGCTGGTTGGTGATGCCGATGCCGGTGATCTGGTCAGCCGAAACACCGACGCTTTTCATTACCTCGCGACACACATGCAGAACGCTGGACCAGATATCCTCGGGGTCGTGTTCAACCCAACCTTCTTGCGGGAAATGCTGGGGGAACTCCTGCTGAGCGGTGCCAACACGGTTCATCTGCCCGTCGAACAGGATCGCGCGCGAGGACGTGGTGCCCTGATCAATTGCTAAAATATAGGTCATGTCCGCTCTCCCCCGGTGTCATTTTGCGCGACTTTAGCGCAAACAACGGCGCCGGGGCCAGAGCAGAAATCAGACCGGATCGACGGGAATATTGTCGATCAAGCGGACGCCATCGGCCCAGGCCGTGACGAACAAGCGCGCAGTTTTGCAGGCATTGGGCAGGCTTTCCAGCGTCTCGGCGCAGCGCAGATCGATATATTCCACCTCGGTAAAACCAGCGTCCAACAATGCGGCTTTTGCGTCTTGCGCCAGCACCGTGAATTCCTTGCCAGCGGCAAGCTTATCCGCCACCCGCCGCATGACCTCGTTCATGCGGGACGCGACCTTTACGCCCTCGGGCGACAACAGCAGATTGCGCGACGACATCGCCAACCCCGAAGGCTCGCGCACGGTTGGGCAGCCAACAACCTCGATGGGAATGTCCAGATCGCGGGCCATGCGGCGCACCACCAGCAGCTGCTGGTAGTCTTTTTCCCCGAAATAGGCTCGATCCGCCTGCGTTTGCAGGAACAGCTTGGCCACTACAATTGCCACGCCTTCGAAATGGCCGGGGCGGAAAGGGCCTTCCATCATGTCGGTCAAACCGGCCACGGATACCGTGGTGGAAAAGCCGTCGGGATAGATATCCTGAGGGTCCGGCACATAGATCGCATCCACGCCATAAGGGGCCAGCTTTTGCGCGTCTTCATGTTCCGTGCGGGGATAGTTCGCCAGATCTTCGGGGTTGTTGAACTGCTTGGGGTTCACAAAGATCGTCACGATCACCCGGTCACAGTTTTCCTTTGCGGCCTGCGCCAGCGACAAATGCCCTTCGTGCAGTGCGCCCATTGTCGGTACAACGCCGATAACGTCACCTGCGCGGTGCCATTCTGTCGTCTTGGTTCGCAGTTCCGCCAGCGAGCGCAGGATCGGCGCGGTCACGTCTTTGGTCCTTTCGCCGGAGCCTTATCAGCAAAGACATGTTCGTCCGCCGGAAATGTTCGCGCACGCACTTCGGCCGCATAATCTGCGATGGCGGCTTCGGCCAACGGGCCAAGCTCGGCATAGCGTTTGACGAATTTTGGTTTGAAGGCGGTGAAAAAGCCAACCAGGTCATCGACGACCAGAATCTGCCCGTCACAACCGGCGGACGCTCCGATTCCGATGGTGGGGATGGCAACCTGTTCGGTGATCCTGTCGGCCAGACCTTGCGGCACTTTCTCAAGCACCACGGAAAACGCGCCAGCTTCGGCCATGGCGCGGGCGTCTGCCATGACGGTTTCGGCCTGCTCGTCACGCCCCTGCACCTTGTAGCCGCCCAGCGTGTTGATCGATTGCGGGGTCAGGCCGATATGCGCCATCACCGGGATGCCGCGCCTGACCAGAAAGCGGATGGTTTCAGCCATCTCGACACCGCCTTCCAGCTTGACTGCCCCCGCACCGGTTTCCGCCATCAGCCGCGCCGCGTTGCGGAACGCTTGTGCCGGGTTTTCCTCATAGCTGCCAAACGGCATGTCGATAACCATCATCGCCGTGCTCAGCCCGCGTGCGACGGCCTGACCGTGCAGGATCATCATCTCCATCGTGACACCAAGGGTGGATTCCAGCCCGTGCAAAACCATCCCGACGCTGTCCCCCACAAGAACAAAGTCACAATGCGTGTCCATCAGGCGCGCCATAGGCGTCGTGTATGCGGTTAGCGAGACCAGAGGCACGCCGCCTTTTCGGGCTCGAATATCTTCGGCGTTCGGGGCCTTTTTGCGGGCGGTGGCGCTCATGGTTGGCTCCTGCAGGGCTTATGTTGCAGTGCGGCATAGCAGATCGGCCGGGGCCAAAGAAACCCCGGTTGCGCCAACATTCCCTTGATTGACCTCAGGTTTAAAGGAACACTGCCGATAAAACGGCCCGGAAAACATGGGCGCAGATTTTCAGTTGGGAGAGTTCACATGACAAAACACGTGCTTCGGACATTCGCGTCGACCGTGGCGATCGGCGCCAGCCTGTTGGCAACGCAGGTTTTGGCCAAATCCGACATCACCATCGCCATGCAGCTGGAACCCCCGCATCTAGATCCGACCAGCGCAGCAGCTCAGGCCATCGATTCGGTTGTCTACACCAACATTTTCGAAGGTCTGACCCGTTTCATGGGCGACGGTTCGGTCGTTCCCGGCCTTGCGGAAAGCTGGGAGATTTCCGAAGACGGCAAAACTTATACCTTCAAACTGCGCGACGGCGTGACCTTCCATGACGGCACGACCATGGATGCCGAGGATGTCAAATTCAGCCTTGACCGGGCCACGGCCGAGGACAGCGCCAACGCGCAGAAAGCATTGTTTGCAGGGATCGAAAGCGTCGAGGCCGTGGATCCGCTGACGGTCAGGATCACCCTGGCCGATCCGAACGGTAACTTCCTCTTCAATCTTGCCTGGGGTGACGCGGTGATCGTCGCGCCTGAAAGCATCGAGACCATCAAGACAAACCCGGTTGGTACCGGCGCTTTTACCTTTGGTGACTGGGTTCAGGGCGACAGCATAACACTGAACCGCAACCCCAATTATTGGGGCGATCAACCCGCTTTAGAGACTGCGACGTTTAAATTCATTTCGGACCCGACAGCCGCTTTTGCGGCCATGATGGCCGAAGATGTGGACGTGTTCGACAACTTCCCGGCACCGGAAAACCTGCCCCAGTTTGAAGCTGACCCGCGGTTTCAGGTTCTGGTTGGATCGACCGAGGGTGAAACGATCCTGTCCACCAATAACAAACAGCCGCCATTCAATGATATTCGTGTCCGGCAGGCGTTGGCCCATGCAATTGACCGGCAGGCCATAATCGACGGCGCCATGTTCGGATACGGCACCCCGATCGGGACACACTTCGCGCCACACAACCCCGCTTATGTCGATCTGACAGGCCAGTCTTCTTACGATCTCGAAAAGGCCAGGGCTTTGCTGGCAGAGGCGGGGTTTGAAAACGGGTTCGAGACAACTCTGCACTTGCCACCGCCATCTTATGCGCGCCGGGGCGGTGAAATCATCGCCGCGCAGCTGGCCGAGGTCGGCATCACGGCCGAGATCATCAACGTCGAATGGGCCCAGTGGCTGGAATCGGTGTTCAAAGGCAAAGAGTTTGGCCTGACCATCGTCAGCCACACCGAACCGATGGATATCGGCATCTATGCGCGGCCCGACTATTACTTTCAGTATGACAGCATTGACTTTCAGACGCTGATGGAGACGCTGAATACCACCACCGACCCCGAGGCACGGACCCGTCTTCTGGGTGAGGCACAGCGCCTCATCTCGAACGATTATGTCAACGGGTACCTGTTCCAGCTGGCCAAGCTGGGCGTCGCCAAGGCAGGTGTTCAGGGCCTGTGGGAGAACGCTCCAACTGCGGCTATCGACCTGACTGCCATTTCCTGGTCGGAATGACACCAGTTGGCTGGGCCTGCTTGACGGGTCCAGCCTCACCATTGCGAAATGCGTTTCTTAACGATCATGAATAGCTTTGTTGCCGGAATCCTTCTTTTTCTTTTCGCGTCTGTCCTTCCCGGCGCAGGTTTTGCGCAAGGCTTGTTCCAAGGGCAGCAGGACACGCTTGTGGGAACCCCGGACAACCCGCTGCAAGTCGGGGTTGGTATCAAGATCGACCAGATTACCGGCGTCGATCAGCAGTCCGAAAACTATGGTGCCGTGGTTGTACTGCGGTTCGAATGGGCAGACCCGGAGCTGGCGTTTGATGCGGAAAGCCTTGGTCGTGATTTTCGGGTTTTTGAACCGCCCGCTTTCGTGAAATACGCCGCTGAGCTGGATGTGGTAACCCCGGCTTTTGTTATCCACAACCAACAGTCCAATCGATGGATTCATGAATCCGCAGTTGCCGTGCGTCATGATGGTCACGTGACTTTTGTCGAAAAATCCTCGCTAACCTTGCAGGCTCCGCATTTCAACTTTCGCAAATACCCGTTCGATACGCAGGAATTTCACTTCGAAGTCGTATCGGTGTTTCCGTCGCAATTCGTTCTCTATCACGCGCTTGATGAATACTCCGGTCTGGGTGACATGCTTGGCGAAGAGGAATGGATACTTGGCAATGCCAGGGCTCTGACGTCAACGACGACCGGTTTGTCGGGCAACGAAAGCGACCGGGTCGAACTTGTCTTCGAAGGCACCCGGCACCTGACATATTACACCATCCGCATTTTCCTGCCGATGCTGGTGCTGATCACGGTGGGATGGGCGCTTTTCTTTCTGGATGAATACCGAAAACGGATCGAGATCGCAGGCGGCAACCTGTTGGTCTTTGTGGCCTTCAACTGGGCCATTTCCGCTGACTTACCCAAGCTTGGCTATCTGACGTTTCTGGATTTCATTCTGCAATGCATGTTCCTGATGACTGGAACGATTATCGTCTTCAGCGTGATGCTGCGCAAATTGAAGACCTCCGGTCGGGAAGAGACGGCCAAAAAGCTCGACAATTACGCGATCAAATGGATTTACCCGTTGGGATATGCCGCCATCATCGGCTATGCCGTCGTTGTCTTTCTGATGACGTCTTAGGCGCCGAATCCCACATCTATGTGGTTCTGAAATCGCGTGTATAGCTTTGGCTACCGGCTGTTCTGACCCTTGTCGGCGCAGCAGGACGGCGTGGCGGACACCGCGCACTGCCAGCAACAGTAAAAATCGCAAGATTAAGCAGGCCCTGCTGATTGTCGTGGTGTCTGATTCAACACAACAGATGTCGGATTCAAGAGTATCAAAATTCGGTTTTTTCGCTGATTCTGAAAAAAAAGGTCCGATTCATGCGATACTCTGGTTTCAAGGTCATCAAAGAGGCTCTTACCGGGCACAAAGGATGGACACCGGCCTGGCGCGAGCCGGAGCCCAAGCCACATTACGACATTGTCATCATCGGCGGTGGCGGTCATGGCCTTTCAACGGCGCATTATCTGTCCAAGGTATTTGGCCTCCGCAATGTGGCGGTGATTGAAAAAGGCTGGATCGGTGGCGGCAATGTCGGGCGCAATACAACCATTATCCGCTCGAATTATTTGCTGGACGGCAACGAACCTTTCTACGAGTTCTCGCTGAAACTGTGGGAAGGTCTTGAGCAGGACGTAAACTATAACGCGATGGTCAGCCAGCGCGGGATCATCAACCTGATCCACACAGACGCCCAGCGCGACGCCTTTACGCGACGGGGCAACGCCATGATCCTGAACGGCGCGGATGCCGAGCTGCTGGATGCCGAACAGGTGCGCAAGGAATACCCGTTCCTGAACTTCAACGATGCCCGGTTCCCGATCAAGGGCGGGCTGGCCCAGCGGCGTGGTGGCACGGTTCGGCACGACGCGGTGGCCTGGGGATATGCCCGTTCAGCAGACAGCCACGGTGTCGATATCATCCAAAACTGCGAAGTGACCGGTTTCCGGATCGAAAACGGAAAATGTCTGGGGGTTGAGACGTCGAAAGGGTTCATTGGCGCAGGCAAGGTTGGCTGTGCCGTGGCCGGAAATTCGGGGCGTGTCATGGGCATGGCGGGTATGCGGTTGCCAATCGAAAGCCATGTCCTGCAAGCCTTCGTGTCAGAAGGTCTTAAGCCGGTTCTGCCCGGGGTGATCACTTTTGGCGCGGGGCATTTCTATGTCAGTCAATCCGACAAGGGCGGGCTGGTCTTTGGTGGCGATATCGACGGGTACAATTCGTACGCACAACGCGGCAATCTGCCCGTGGTCGAAGATGTCTGCGAGGGCGGCATGGCCCTGATGCCGATGATCGGTCGCGCGCGCCTGCTGCGGATGTGGGGCGGGATCATGGATATGTCCATGGATGGATCGCCCATCATCGACCGGACCGGCACCGATGGCCTCTATTTCAATGGCGGCTGGTGTTACGGTGGGTTCAAGGCAACTCCGGCGTCGGGGTATTGCTTTGCGCATCTGCTGGCAAAGGATGAACCGCACCCGACGGCCACCGCCTACCGGTTCGACCGGTTCCGCACTGGGCGCATGATCGACGAAAAAGGTATGGGCAACCAGCCCAACCTGCACTGAGGGGAGCAGCACCATGATCATCCATCATCCCTTGCTGGGCCCGCGCGACAGTTCCGAATTCGTCTATCTGGGAGACGCTTCGTTGATCAACAGGCCAGATTGGCTGGCCGAAGACGCGGCCGAAGCGTTTTATGACTACGCCTATCTGCGCGACAATCCAGCCGGCGAACACCGCGAGTTGTGGTTCCACGAGGGGGGCGACCGATCTTGGCTGGTTGTTACTCGCAACACCGCGACACATGAGATTTCCAAAGTGGAACTGGCCCGTGACGTGGCCCGGGCACAGGGGCGTTCCAAATGACTCAAGACAACAGGCTGAGCGGCGGTCAGATCGACCGCACCAAAACCCTGAATTTCAAATTCGATAATCGCAGTTACCATGCACATCCGGGCGATACGCTGGCCTCGGCCCTTCTGGCCAATGGCGTGCGCCTGATGGGCCGGTCGTTCAAGTACCACCGCCCGCGTGGCGTGCTGACTGCCGGTTCGGAAGAACCCAACGCCATTGTCGAGCTGCGCACGGGCAGCCGTCAGGAACCCAACACTCGTGCCACGACCGTTGAGATGTTCGAGGGGCTTGAGGCCCATTCCCAAAACCGATGGCCCAGCCTGAGATTTGACGCTCTGGCAATCAACGACAGGTTTTCGAACTTTCTGACGGCGGGGTTCTACTACAAAACCTTCATGTGGCCTGCCGCGTTCTGGGAAAAGCTGTACGAGCCGATGATCCGCCGCGCTGCGGGACTTGGGTCGTTGTCGATGCAGGAAGACCCCGATGAGTATGACAAGGGGTTTCGACATTGCGATCAGCTGATTATCGGCGCGGGTCCAGCCGGGCTGATGGCGGCACTGACGGCGGGCCGGGCCGGTTCCGAGATCATTCTTGCGGATGAGGATTTCGCACTTGGCGGGCGGCTCAACAGCGAAACCTTTTCGCTGAACGACAGCGATGCGACCGATTGGGTTAAGCAGAGTGTCGCTGAACTGTCTGCAATGCCCAACGTCCGCCTGATGCCGCGCACGACCGTGATCGGTGCCTTTGATCACGGCATTTATGGCGCAGTTGAGCGGACGGGCGATCATCTTGCTTCTCTGCCTTCCGGTAAACCGCGCCAGATCCTCTGGCGCATCTACGCCAAACGCGCCTTGTTATGCGCTGGCGCGACCGAGCGGCCCATCGCGTTTGAAAACAACGACAGGCCCGGCATCATGCTGGCAAGTGCGTTGCGCAGCTATGCAAATCGGTTTGCAACCACGGCGGCGCAACGTGTCGCCATCTTTACGAACAATAATGACGGTCACCGCACCGCTGCGGACCTGCACGCAAAAGGTGTCAGGATTGCTGCCGTCGTCGACGTCCGTGACGACGCTCCGACCAGCCATGACTATGAAGTTCTGCGTGGTGCGCAGGTCAGGGACACCGAAGGCCGACTGGGGCTGACCTTTGTCGAGGTCGAGCTGGCAGACGGGTCGTCGCGCACGCTGGACTGCGGGGCGCTTGGCGTCTCGGGTGGCTGGAACCCCAACGTGCATTTGACCTGCCATCAACGGGGGCGTCCCGCGTGGAACGAAGATCTGGCGGCTTTCGTGCCCGGCGCGGACTTGCCGCCTGGGCTGTCCGTCGCAGGGGCGGCGAATGGTGTGATGTCCACCCATGGCGCCCTGCAATCCGGGGCAGAAGGCGCGGCGCAGGCGCTGGGCCTGAAAGGTCCGCTGCCCGATCTGCCTAAGGCCGAGGATACCCCGATCTCGCAGACACCGTTCTGGTATGTTCAGGGTTGCAGCCGCGCGTGGCTGGATCAGCAGAATGACGTGACCGTCAAGGATGTGAAGCTCAGCCATCAGGAAGGGTTCCGCTCGGTCGAGCATTTGAAACGCTATACCACGTTGGGCATGGCCACCGATCAGGGCAAGACATCGAACATGGGCGGGCTTGCGATCATGGCCGAGCTTGCGGGTAAGTCCATTCCGGAAACCGGCACAACGATCTTCCGCCCGCCCTATACGCCCGTTCCGATTGCAACCTTTGCTGGCCGGGTGAAAGGCAAGGAGTTTCATCCAACCCGCCTGACCCCGTCACATTACTGGGCCAAGGAACGCGGCGCGGTGTTTGTCGAGGTCGGCAATTGGCTGCGTGCACAGTGGTTCCCGCTGCCCGGTGAAACCCATTGGCGGGAATCCGTGGACCGTGAAGTGCGCCAGACCCGCGCCTCGGTCGGGGTGTGCGACTGCACCACGCTTGGAAAGATTGATGTTCAGGGTGCGGATGCGGCGGATTTCCTGAATAGGCTATATTGCAACGGATTTGCCAAACTGGCCGTCGGCAAAACTCGCTATGGGCTGATGTTGCGCGAGGATGGAATTGCGATGGATGACGGTACCGCCGCGCGTCTGGCCGAGGATCATTTCGTGGTCACCACCACAACCGCCAATGCGGTCAAGGTCTACCAGCATATGGAATTTGTCCGGCAATGCCTGTTCCCGGACATGGATGTACAACTGATCTCGACCACCGAAGCCTGGGCACAATATGCGGTAGCCGGGCCCAATTCGCGCAAACTTCTACAAAAGATCGTGGATCCCGAGTTCGACATCTCGAATGAAGGCTTCCCGTTCATGGCTTGCGGCAACATCACCTTATGCGGCGGGTTGCGCGCGCGGTTGTTCCGTATTTCCTTCTCGGGCGAATTGGCCTTTGAAATCGCGGTGCCATCGCGATACGGCGACGCGCTGATGCGGCGTTTGATGCAGGAAGGTGAAGAGTTCGATGTCGTACCCTACGGCACCGAAGCGCTGGGCGTCATGCGGATCGAAAAGGGTCACGCCGCAGGCAACGAGTTGAACGGAACCACCACCGCCCTGAACCTTGGAATGGGTCGGATGGTATCCAAGAAGAAAGACAGCATCGGCTCAGTCCTGTCCGAGCGTGAAGGGCTGAACGAACCAGATGCTTTGATGATGGTTGGCATCAAGCCTGTGAACGCTGGCGACAAGGTAACCGCCGGAGGGCATCTGATGAATGCCACGGGTCCCGTGGATGCTGCCCATGATCAGGGCTATGTCACATCGGCAGCATATTCGCCGTCGCTGGACAGCCATATCGGCCTTGGCTTTTTGAAAAACGGCATCACACGTCAGGGCGAAAAGATGCGCCTTGTGTCGCCAGTGACCGATCTCACGGTCGAGGTTGAAATCGTCTCGGCCCATTTCGTCGACCCCGAGGGAGAACGGCTCCGTGCATGATCTTGAAGCAATAACCGCGCTGGGTGAAACCGAACCCAAGATCGACAGGGTCGGAAGCGTGACCTGTACCGAAACTCCGGGTGTGGCGCTGGCCTCGGTCGCCGCTCGGCTGGGTCGGGAAAACAAGACCCGAAACGTCGTATCCCAATTGATCGGAGTGGAAACGCCTGGCGTTGGTAAGTTTACCGGCGGGCCGATCGTAGCCTTCTGGACCGGGCCTGATCAATGGATGATAGAAGCGCCCTTTGAGACGCATGAAGATCTGGCGCATCTGGTGAAAGAAAGCACTGGGGATAACGCATCGGTTTCCGAACAGACAGACGCATGGGTCAGGTTTGATCTGGACGGAGAGGGCGTGTTGGCAGTGCTGGAATTGCTAAGCAGTCTGGATTGCCGAAAAATGGCGGTCGGTGCCGCATCCCGCACGTCAATCCATCACCTGGGATGTTTCGTCCTGTGCCGTGCTTCTGGTTCGTTCAGTGTCTACGGGCCAAGATCGTCTGCCGGGTCACTGCATCATGCGATTGTGGCCGCAATGAAATCGGCGCTTTGAAGGCAAGGTCAGCTTGAGGGCAGCGGGGCGTTGTCTTCGACCCGAAACCGGTTGATCCGTCGCCGGTCCTCGCTGGGGCTTAAACCAAAGGCGGACCGATAGTGTGTCACCAAAGGCGTGACCGAGCTGTATCCGATGGCCGCAGCGATGTCGGCAATAGGGTCCTTGGTATAGACAACCATCTGACGGGCCGCCTTCATCCGCATGGACCGGAAATAATGGCTGGGGCTTTGCCCCGTGGCCTGTTTGAAGGCGCGCTCGACCTGGCGGGAGGTGACGCCCGTTTGATCCGCTATGTCCGCGATCGAGATCGGATTGCCGATACGGCTTGCGAACAGGTCGACACATCGCGCCACAAGCGGCGGCAGCTTTTCACCCGTGGCAGGTTTGCTTGCACTGGGCACCTGTTGCTGAACACCCTCCCCTCTCATCATCGGATGCTGGAACCAGCAGGCCACCTCATGTGCGACTTCGCCGCCCAACCGGTCCTGAATCAGATGCAGGGCCAGATCAAACGCGGCCGCCGCGCCGGCCGCAGTATACCGCGTGGCATCCGACACGATCACTTCGCGCCGCGCATCTATCTGGGGAAACTCGGCCAGAAATGCAGCCTCGTAACACCAGTGCACCGATACCGGATGGCCGGTCATGACCCCCGAGCGCACGAGCGGGAAAACGCCGCCGCTGATACCGCCCAGAATTGTCCCGTGTCGTGACAAGGCCCGCAACGCACCATTCCCCTGGGTCGGGTTTCTGAAGTCCGAGGTCGGACTGCTGAGCAGGAACAGAATATCAATCGGCTGGCAGTCTGAGAGGTTGCGTTCAGCCTCAAAACGCACATGAGCGCTGGAGCTGACCTTTCCCCCGTTTTCCGCCACAAGAGACCAGCGAAATGCCTCTTGCCCGGCGATCTCATTTGCAGCGCGCAGCGGTTCGATGACCGAGGTCAGGCAAGCCATCGGAAAGCCATCGAACAGCAGAAACCCGATCTCAATTCTATTTTCTGTCAGCATGAGCGCTACACTATCAGTAAATCCTGGTTCGGCCCGGATTGCTCCTTGGCCGCTCTGGCCTGCGGAAACGGTTCCAACAAGTGTAGCAAAACACGGAACGTGCGAAATCGAAAAAACACGCAACAAACATGGCGAAAATCGGGGTCAGGGGCCTCATTCGGATTGACAGGCTGAAAGGGACAAAGGTTTCGCAGGTCCATTTGTAGGTCTGGCGATGCCGTAGATGCTGGACCCGTGACGGCTGAGACCCTAACGTGGCCTCAATGCTTCGCTATACCCTTAAACGACTGATCTCATTGCTTGCCAGCCTTGCCGTCGCCTCGGTGGTTATCTTCGCCGTGATCGAGGTCGCACCGGGGGACCCGGCCTCGTTCATGCTGGGTGTCAACGCGCAGGAGGATACGTTGGCCGCGCTGCGGGCTGAACTGGGTCTGGATGGATCAAGGGTACAGCGGTATTTTAACTGGGTCGGGGGGATGGTGGCCGGGGATTTCGGCACCTCGTACACCTACCGCACACCGGTGTCGCAGATGATTGCGGACCGGCTGTGGGTATCGTTGCCTTTGGCGCTATATGCGCTCACGCTGTCCACACTGATCGCCTTTCCCGCCGGGATCTATGCCGCCGCGCGTCGGGGCAAGCCCGGGGATCTGGCGGTGATGGGGGCGACACAGCTTGGTATCGCTGTGCCCAATTTCTGGTTCGCGATGATGCTGGTGCTGATCTTCGCCATTAACCTGCGCTGGTTCAATGCCGGTGGGTTTGTTGGCTGGGGCGAGGGCCTTTGGGCGGGGCTGCGTTCGCTGACTTTGCCCGCCATTGCGTTAGCCCTTCCTCAGGCCGCGATCCTGGCCCGCGTCATGCGATCCGCGCTGCTGGATATTCTGGGCGAGGATTTTATGCGCACCGCGCGGGCTAAGGGATTGTCGCGTCGTCAGGCTCTGTGGCGGCATGGGGTGCGAAACGCGCTGATCCCCGTGCTGACGATCATCGGCTTGCAGTTTTCCTTCCTGCTGGCCGGGTCGATCATCATCGAACAGGTGTTCTACCTGCCGGGCCTCGGGCGGTTGGTGTTTCAGGCCATTTCGGCCCGCGATCTGATCGTGGTTGAATCGGTGGTGATGCTGCTGGTCTTTGCGGTGATCACCGTGAATTTTCTGGTGGATCTGGCCTATGCAGCCGTTGACCCAAGGCTAAGGAGCCGGTCATGAGCCGCAACCTGATTCTGGGCGCGGCGCTGTCGTCGCTGGTGGTGCTGGCGGCGCTGGCCTCGTTTGTCTGGACACCCTACGACTATGCCGCGCTGGATATCCCCAACAAACTTCAGACGCCCGATGCACGGCACTGGTTCGGGACGGATCACTTCGGCCGCGACATGCTCTCGATGATCATGGTCGGTGCACGCACGTCGATTGCGGTGGCTCTGGTGGCTGTGGGGATCGGCATGGCGCTGGGCGTACCCCTTGGCCTGACAGCCGCCGCGCGCAAAGGATCGTGGTTGGATGAGGTGATCATGCGTGGCAACGATCTGGTCTTTGCCTTTCCCTCACTGGTCATCGCCATCCTGATAACGGCTGTGTTCGGTGCCGGTGCCATCAACGCGATCATTGCGATCGGTATTTTCAACATCCCCGTCTTCGCCCGCATCACCCGCGGGGCCGCATTGTCGCTGTGGGAGCGCGAGTTCATACTTGCCGCCCGTGTGTCGGGCAAAGGCGCAGCACGGATTTCAGCCGAACATATCCTGCCCAATGTTGCCAACCTGCTGATCGTTCAGGGTACCATCCAATTTTCATTGGGCATACTGGCCGAGGCGGGTCTGTCCTATGTCGGTTTGGGTGCGCAGCCGCCGACACCCAGTTGGGGCCGTATGCTTGCGGACGCGCAGACAATGGTCAGTTTTGCCCCGCATTTGGCTCTGATTCCGGGCATGGCCATCATTGTCACCGTGCTGGGTTTGAACCTGCTGGGTGATGGTCTGCGCGACTGGTTGGATCCAAGGATCAGGGTGGCGCGGGCATGACGTTGCTGCAAGTCGAAAACCTGTCCCTATCGATCCACGGGGTGCCGATCCTGAAACGGGTGAACCTGTCTATCGATCCAGGCCAGATCGTGGCGGTGACAGGTGAAAGTGGTTCGGGCAAATCCATGACAGCACTGGCTGTGATGCAGCTTCTGCCAAACGGGGCAACGGCAGACGGCGCGATCCGACTGGACGGCACTAACCTGCTGACCCAATCCGAGGCCGAGATGTGCGCCTTGCGTGGCGCGTCTATCGGGATGGTGTTTCAGGAACCGATGACGGCACTCAACCCGGTGAAAACCATCGGCGATCAGGTGATGGAGACCATCCTGATCCACAAGGCAATGCCTCCTGCTCAGGCTCGGACCCGTGCCACAGAGGTTTTGACCCGGGTTGGCCTGCCGCCCGACAGGTTCCCTCTGTCGCGGTATCCGCATGAGCTGTCGGGCGGGCAGCGTCAGCGTGTGGTCATTGCAATGGCCATCGCATTGCGCCCTAGGCTTTTGATCGCGGATGAGCCGACGACGGCACTGGATGTCACAACGCAGGCGCAAATCCTTGATCTGCTGAAAGGGCTGGTTCGCGAATATGATATGGGCTTGCTGATGATCACCCATGATCTGGCTGTGGTCTCGGACATGGCCGATCAGATTGTCATCATGCGTCACGGCGAGGTCGTCGAAAGTGGCGCGACCCGAAACCTGTTTCGAGATATGCAGCACCCCTATACCCGCATGTTGTTCGAAGCTTCGGGTCATCAGGTCACCCTGCCTGAACCTACACAGCAACGCCCGCTTCTGGAGGTTTCGCAGGTCGTCCGGGATTACCGCCTTCCCCGCAAAGGTCTGCTGGAACCGCCGCGTCACCACCGCGCGGTGGATGGTGTCAGCTTTACCCTCAACCGAGGGGAGCGTTTGGGGCTGGTGGGCGAGTCCGGTTGCGGAAAATCGACCCTAACACGGGCTATTCTGGGATTGGAAGAGATCCAATCCGGTCAGATCCTGCTGGACAGTCAGCCGGTTTTCACCGGCCACAGGCCCAACCTTGCGGTGCGTCGCAAGATGCAGGTCGTGTTTCAGGATCCCTATGGCAGCTTCAACCCCCGCCACCGTGTCGCGCGCCTGATTACCGAACCCTTTCACCTGTTGGAAACGCCACCAAAGGGTTCCGAACGCCAGGACCGGATCGCAGAGATGCTGACGGCAGTGGGCCTCGGCCCCGATGATGCGGGCAAATACATTCACGAGTTCTCGGGCGGGCAACGCCAGCGGATCGCCATTGCCCGCGCTCTGATCATTCGGCCGGAACTGATCCTGTTCGATGAGGCGGTCTCAGCCCTCGACGTTTCGGTGCGCGCCCAAATCCTCGATCTGCTTGCCGAACTCTGCGATGCTTATGATCTGACTTACCTGTTCATCAGCCACGATCTGAGTGTGGTGCGTACCATCACCGATCATGTTCTGGTGATGCAATCCGGACGAATTGTCGAACAAGGCAAGACCAAACAGGTATTCTCGGACCCGCAGCATCCCTACACGCAAACCTTGATCGCCGCCGCGCCCCAATTGCCTGAAATCGGGAAGTTGTCGGCGTAAAACCCTTTGTTAGAGCCTGAATGGAGGCCAAAATGACCCAACCACTCTGGTTTGACCCCACCCTTTGCATGATCGGTGGAAACTGGACGCCTACGGCATCGGGCGAAACATTGCCGTTGACCAACCCGTCAGACGGGACCGAGATCTGCCGGATCGCGCGCGGCTCGGGCGCGGATATTGACGCGGCGGTCTCCGCCGCCAGATCTGCGTTAAAGGGCGACTGGGGGCGCAAGGCGGCCTTGGAGCGTGGTCGCATCCTGACCCGGCTGGGACAATTGGTGTTGGAGCGCGTGGACGATCTGGCGCGGCTTGAGGCGATGGATGTGGGTAAGCCCCTGACGCAGGCTCGCGCCGATGCCATTGCGCTGGCGCGCTATTGTGAATTCTACGGCGGTGCAGCGGATAAGGTGATGGGTGAGACCATCCCCTATCTCGATGGCTATACCGTCTATACCCTGCGCGAACCCCATGGGGTGACGGGCCACATCGTGCCGTGGAACTATCCGATGCAGATTATTGGGCGTTCGGTCGGGGCGGCGTTGGCCATGGGCAACGCCTGTGTTCTGAAACCGGCAGAGGAGGCCTGCCTGACCGCGCTGGCCTTTGCCCATCTCGCACAGCAAGCGGGTCTGCCAGCAGGTGCACTGAATGTTGTGCCCGGTCTGGGGGCCGAGGCCGGAGCCGCACTGTCCGGGCATCCGGGGGTCAACCATATCTCGTTCACTGGTTCGGTCGCCACGGGGGGCCTGGTGCAACAGGCTGCGGGGCGAAACGTTGTGCCTGTGACGCTGGAGCTGGGCGGAAAATCCCCGCAGTTGGTGTTTGACGATGCCGATCTGGATGCCGCTCTGCCATTTCTGGTGAATGCGGGCATTCAAAACGCGGGGCAGACCTGCTCGGCCTCCTCCCGCATTCTGGTACAGCGCGGTGTCTATGATCAGGTCAAATCCCGCATGACCGCGGCCTATGAACAGCTTAGCGTTGGGCCCGCGATGCAGGATCTTCGCGTTGGGCCGCTGATTTCCGAGCGGCAAAAGCATATCGTAAACAGCTTTCTGGACAAAGGCGCCGATCTGACCATTGCGGCAGAAGGGACGATCACACAGGATGCGCCAGAAACCGGGGCATATGTCCGGCCCACCTTGTTCGCGGATGTGCCACCGGATCACCCGCTCGCCCGCGATGAAATCTTCGGCCCGGTCCAGGTTCTGATCCCCTTTGACACCGAGGAACAGGCTCTAATCATTGCCAACAGCACAGACTACGGCCTTGTCGCCAGCGTCTGGACACGCGACGGTGCGCGGCAGATGCGGTTGGCGAAAGGGCTGCACGCGGGTCAAGTCTTCCTCAACAACTATGGGGCAGGTGGCGGCGTTGAACTGCCTTTTGGCGGCGTGGGCAAATCCGGCCACGGCCGCGAGAAAGGCTTAGAGGCGCTTTATGGCTTTTCACAACTCAAGACAGTGGCCGCCTATCACGGGTAACAAGCGCCCGACCTGTCAGATCATCGTTTCTTTGGCGCATGCGCGCCCCGGATTTGTTGATGAATTCGCAAGGTGTGGAACCGCTGAAGGTGGCGAGACTACGCGTAAGTTTGTAACCCGCGGTGAAATCACCAAAGCGCGGGTGACCCAGCACGAGGACAGCAATTTTGAGAAACGGTTTCGCACGGTCTGAAGGCATAGGAGATGAATCTGTAAACGGAAATCCTACCAACGAGGTACCCCCACCCCCAACACTGGATGGATCTGGTTCGCTCTGAGCATTCCAAGGAGGATTGCGCGGCCCCAACCGACACCGGAGAAAGCGGTAAGCAAAGTGATACTGGCCCGTCGCATCGGCGTCGCACGTGATTAGTTCGAAAAACCGGACGTACTTATCCGCAAAGCAATGGCATGCGCATCGCAATATATTTTTTTGTTAAAAAGTGGTGAGCCGTGCAGGATTCGAACCTGCGACCCACTGATTAAAAGTCAGTTGCTCTACCAACTGAGCTAACGGCCCACTCTTTTGTTGGATCTTCTCGATCCGTGGCGCTCTTTACGGCAATTTCCCAACCGGGTTCAAGCCCTTATTTTGCGCCTCGTTTCGCTGAAACAACCTGTGTTTCCAGCGACCCGATAGGCGGCCTAATTAGGCAGGTGGCGCAGGGGGGTCAACCCCTTTTTTCACGATTCTACGCGACAGGGTGGATTCATGTTCCGACCGACGTTATATCGCCGCCATGCAACAGAAACGCGATATCAGTTTGCCATTTGTTAAGATGCACGGGTTGGGCAATGACTTCGTCATTATTGATGCGCGTGCGCGGGATGCTCTGATTACCCCGGCACTGGCCCGAGGAATCGGACATCGGCATTTTGGTGTGGGATTCGATCAGCTGGCCGTAATCGAAAACGGTGCGGCTGACGCGCATCTGGTGTTCTACAATTCGGATGGATCAACTTCGGCGGCGTGTGGCAACGCCACAAGATGCATCGCGCGAATGTTGATGGATGAGACGGGCAAAACCCAACTGACGCTGACAACCGAACGTGGAACGCTTGTTGCGCAGGACGCAGGTGATAGGCTGACCTCGGTCAATATGGGTCTTCCTCAGTTGGAATGGCACGAAATTCCGTTGGCTGAAGAGATGGACACGTTGGAACTGCCAATCGAGGGTGCCCCTACAGCGACGGGTATGGGCAATCCGCACTGCACATTCTTTGTTGAAAACGCCGAGGCGATTCCGCTGGCCGAGTTCGGCGCCCGCTATGAACACCATCCTTTGTATCCCGAGCGCACCAATGTGCAGGTGGCTCAGGTCGTGGGTCCGGATCACATCCGCATGCGGGTGTGGGAACGTGGCGTGGGCATAACCCTGGCATCAGGGTCGTCATCCTGTGCAACCGCGGTGGCTGCGGCGCGGCGTGGGCTGACAGGGCGAAAGGTGCAGATTGATCTTGATGGCGGAACCCTTTGGGTTGACTGGCGCGAGGATGGCGTCTGGATGACCGGGTCAACCTGTCACGTCTTCTCGGGCACGTTGTCGCCCGAGTTTCTAGGGACGCTGGGATGAACCCGCCTAAATTCACCACATTGGGTTGCCGCCTGAACGCCTATGAAACCGAGGCGATGAAAGAGCTGTCGCAACAAGCCGGACTGACGGATGCCGTGGTGATAAACACCTGTGCCGTCACGGCTGAGGCTGTGCGCAAGGCACGGCAGGAGATCCGGAAACTTCGACGTGAAAATCCGAACGCCCGGCTGATTGTCACCGGGTGCGCTGCCCAGACAGAACCCAACACCTTCGCGCAGATGGCCGAGGTCGATGCGGTGATCGGCAACACGGAAAAGATGCGGCCAGAAACCTGGAAAGGCATGGCCGCCGACTTTATCGGCGAGACCGAGGCCGTTCAGGTCGATGACATCATGTCTGTCACCGAAACGGCCGGGCACCTGATCGACGGGTTCGGCACACGCTCACGCGCTTATGTGCAGGTTCAGAACGGGTGTGACCATCGCTGCACCTTCTGCATCATTCCCTATGGCCGGGGCAATTCGCGCAGCGTGCCTGCCGGTGTTGTGGTGGATCAGATCAAGCGGCTGGTGGATCGGGGCTATCATGAGGTGGTGCTAACCGGCGTTGACCTGACCTCATGGGGGGCCGATCTGCCTGCGCAGCCGAAACTGGGCGATCTGGTGATGCGTATTCTAAAACTGGTGCCGGACTTGGCTCGCCTGAGGATCAGTTCGATCGACTCGATCGAAGTGGACGAGAATCTGATGCAGGCCATAGCAACCGAACCACGCCTGATGCCGCATCTACACCTGTCGCTTCAGCATGGCGACGACCTGATCCTGAAGCGCATGAAACGTCGCCACCTGCGCGACGATGCCATTCGGTTTACCGAAGAGGCCCGAAAACTGCGCCCCGACATGACCTTTGGTGCCGACATCATCGCAGGTTTCCCGACCGAGACCGAAATGCATTTCGAGAACTCGCTGAAGCTGGTTACCGATTGCGATCTGACTTGGCTGCATGTTTTCCCATATTCGAAACGCGAAGGCACTCCAGCAGCCCGCATCCCGCAGCAGGTGAACGGGAATGTAATTAAGGATCGCGCCGCCCGTCTGCGTGCGGCTGGGGACGTTCAGGTCAGGAAACACCTGTCAGAACAGATCGGCAAAACCCATCGGATCCTGATGGAGAACCCGCATATGGGGCGGACCGAACAATTCACCGAAGTTACGTTCAATGCACCTCAGCCCGAAGGTCAGATCGTAACCGCCCGAGCTATTGGGGCGAATGATCACAGTTTGGTTGTCTGAAGGTCCGCAGCCTCACCATCTGCGGCAAGCAATTCTTCCATGAATACGCTTATCAGTTGCGCACGCCCATCAACCCCGGCCTTGGCATAGATCGAGGCGGTCTGCGCGCGCACGGTTCCGACGGCCCGTCCCCGGATGCGCGCGATGTTTTCGTTATCCAGCCCTTTCAGAACCAAAAGACCCACGTCTCGCTCGGCAGCGGTGAGCCCCCAATGGTCGAAAAACGTGTTGATGACCACGCTCATTTCACCCTGCGCGGCCTGTAGGCCAAGCTTGGTCTGTTCCACCCTTGCCAGCAGGCGTCGAAGTTCAATCATGAAAAAAACAATTCCGGCAAGCAGAACAAATGCGACAAACGCCTCAAGACTTACATGAGAAGGTCCCTCGCCTTCCTTCAAATCCAGGGCGACATCGCCAAGGTAAAACACCACACAAAGTACCTGAACAACGATCATTATCGACATAAGTACAGCCCGGTGAGCGTCTGCATCGCCGGGCCGCCAATAGCTTCTGATCCATTTGATCATTTGATTGACCAGTCCTCAGGTATATTCTTCCGCCCTGTTATCATAGCCTTTGCCAAAGCGACACCTGTTCGCCACTGATCGATGACAACCCCGGCAACATGCAGCAGAACAGATAGCATCAGCCAGTTGAAGGCCAGTTCGTGCAGGTCTTCGACCCATTCGACGCCAAAGAATCGAACTGTTCCCATCATGATTCCTGTCACACACAAAGCCAGCAGTGTCGCCCAGAGGTTATAGACCATAAGGGCCCCCAGAGGGTTGTGTGAAAGGTGCACGCTTTGATCACCCCGCCCCATGTCCCGCAGGTGATTAAGGGCCGCACGGGGGCTGAAAGGAAAGGCGGTGAACCTGGCAAAAGCCGGACCCGTTAACCCCCAAAGCAGCCGCAACAAGACCAAAGCCAGCACGACATAGCCCACATATTCGTGGAACGCGCCCTCGGGATTGGATATCGCCGCATTGATCAGAACGCACAAGGTTACGACCCAGTGAACCAGCCGGACCAGTGGATCCCAGACCTGGACTTCGTGGGCGCCTGTGCGCCCACGATGCATCAATTCTGTTTCGGACATTCCGGTTACTGATCCTCAATCTTGACGACTTTGCCGCTTGCGGGGTCGACATAAACCTCGGCCAATTTACCATCCTTGACGACATAGGCTTCGATCTTGCCGTCTTCCGTCTCGATTTTGCGGACATCGAATCCCATGCCCGTCAGCGTTTGCCGAATTTCGGCTTCGGACTTTCCAAGCTCGGCATCGGGTGCGAGATCCAGTGCCAATACCGGCGTTGCAAATAGAATTGAGGCAAAAAGAATAGGAAGTTTCATTGTTGTGACTCCGTGTTTCAGACAAACGGCAATTGATCAGCCGTTGTGGCTGATGTGCGCCTGTGAAGCTGTCCAATCCATTGACCCGGCGCTTATTTCGACCAAATAAGCGCGCGCTGATGGCGGCTTGGCAAAAGAAAACCCCCGCAACCTGACGGCGCGGGGGCTGATTTAGTAAAATCCGGTAGGACGGATCGGATCAATCTTCCTTGCGGAGTTTGCCCTTGTGCGGCGCCCATAGACGCTTGTTGACCAGGTACAGCAGCACCGACAGAACGGTCAGGAAGATCACACCGACAAAGCCTGCGTTCTTGCGGTCTGTCAGCTTTGGCTCGGCTGCCCACATCAGGAATGCGGCAACGTCCTCGGACATATGCTCGACCGTGTTCGAGTGCCCGTCTGCGAACTCAACCTGCTCGTCAGCCAACGGAGGCGCCATCGAAATCCAGCCGCCGGGGAAGGCAGTGTTTTCATAGAGCACCGCACCCGCCTCTTCTTTTTCATGGCCGGTGTAGCCATGCAGCAAAGACGCGATGTATTCCGGGCCACCCATGCCTTTGACCAGCTGGTTGATGCCCAGGCCATAAGGCCCATGGAATCCGGCACGGGCCTTGGCCATCAGGCTCAGGTCAGGTGCGCCGACGCCGGTATTGGCCGGGAAGTGGTCGGTGGGGATCGCCGGACGGAAATCGTCCAGCTCGGGGTCGAAGACTTCGAAGTTGCCAGCCGCGTATGCGATGACTTCTTCTTCCGAGTAACCCAGCGCTTTCAGATCGCGCAGCGGCACATATTGCAGACCGTGGCAAGCCGCGCAGACCTCGGTATAGATCTGCAGGCCACGTTGCAGCTGATGCTGGTCCCAGGTGCCGAACGGGCCTTCGAACGAGAAGGCGAAATCTTCGATATGCTGCTCACCACCGCCTGCTGCAATGGAAGCAGCAGGGGTCAGGGCCAGAGCAAACGCGGCGCCGATTGCAAGTTTCTTGAACATGTTTCCGGTCCCTCTTCTTACTCGGCCGGCGTGGCGTCGGCGTCAGCCTTGCCATAATGCGCGTTGAAGTCTTCTTCGATGGTCTCGGGCTGGGCCAGAGGTTTTTCGATCACGCCGAGGATCGGCAGGATCACGAAGAAATAGGCGAACCAGTAGGCCGATGCGATCAGCGAGAAGGTCGCATAGGGTTCTTCCGCTGGCATCGCACCCAGCCACATCAGGGCAAAGAAGTCGATAATCAGCAGGTAGAACCACCATTTCAACATCGGACGGTACTTGCCCGAACGCACGCTCGACGTGTCCAGCCAAGGCGCCAGCGCCATGGCCAGGATCGCACCAAACATCGCCAGAACACCAAAGAACTTGGCGTCAACGATGCCACCGGTGATGAAGCTCGCGAACTGTACAACCCAGACCTCACCGGTAAAGGCACGCAGGATCGCGTAGAACGGCAGGAAGTACCATTCAGGCACGATGTGAGCAGGCGTAACCAGCGGGTTGGCTTCGATATAGTTGTCCGGGTGACCCAGATAGTTCGGCATGAAACCGACAACAGCCCAGAACACGACCAGGATCACGGCCAGCGCGAACAGGTCCTTGATCACGAAATACGGCCAGAACGGCAGCGTGTCTTTCTTCGCCTCGTCTTTCGAGCCGCGACGCACTTCAACACCTGTGGGGTTGTTGTTGCCGGTAGTGTGGAACGCCCAGATGTGCACCACGACCAGAGCCGCGATGATGAACGGCAGCAAATAGTGCAGCGAGAAGAAGCGGTTCAGCGTGGCGTTGTCCACCGCAGGTCCGCCCAGCAGCCAGGTCTGGATGGCATCGCCCACAAACGGAATGGCGCCAAACAGGCCGGTGATCACAGTCGCACCCCAGAAAGACATCTGACCCCATGGCAGAACATAGCCCATAAAGGCCGTGCCCATCATCATCAGGTAGATCAGCATACCGACGATCCACGTGATCTCGCGCGGGGCTTTGTATGAGCCATAGAACAAGCCGCGGAAGATGTGGATGTAGACCGCAACAAAGAACAGCGATGCGCCGTTCATGTGCAGGTAACGGATGAAGTAACCGCCATTTACGTTACGCATGATGTGTTCGATGCTGGCAAACGCCAGATCAACATGCGGCGTATAGTGCATCACCAGAATGATACCGGTGACAATTTGCAGCGCCAGGCAGAACGCCAGAACGATGCCCCAGATCCACCACCAGTTCAGGTTCTTGGGGGTTGGGATCATGAGGGTGTCATACAGCAGGCCAACAATAGGCAGGCGGCTGTTCAGCCATTTCTCGCCGTTTGTCTTCGGCTCGTAATGATCGTGGGGAATTCCGGACATAAGTTTGGGTCTCCCTTAGCCGAGTTTGATTGTGCCGTTGTCCACCCACTCTGCGGGCGGAATGGGCAAGTTCTCAGGCGCGGGGCCTTTGCGGATACGACCGGCAAGGTCGTAGTGTGAACCGTGGCAGGGGCAGAACCAGCCACCAAAGTCGCCTGCATCACCCAGAGGCACACAACCGAGGTGGGTACAAACACCCATCTGGACGACCCATGCACCCGGCGCTTCGCCTTCCGGCGACGGCATCACCCGGTTTGCGTCGGTCGCAGGGGCATCGGCGCTCAGGTTAAAGTTGCGGGCCAGCGGATCGGGCAGCGCATCAACACCTTCGGCGTCCTGTTTCTGAGCTTCCTGGATCTCTGCACCGGTGCGGTGACGGACAAAGACGGGTTTTCCCAACCATTTGACGGTCAGCTGCGTACCCGGCTCAACACCGCTCACATCCACACGGATCGAGGACAGCGCCTGAACGTCTGCCGATGGGTTCATTTGGTTGATCAGGGGCCATACGGCTGCACCCGTTGCAACGACACCTGCGCCGCCAGCGACGTAGTACAGGAAATCTCTGCGGGTGCCTTCGTGGTCTTCTGCGTGGGACACGAGGTTATCTCCGATTGTCTGGCGCCCGCGGACGGGCAAATAGCTCGCGCACCGCACGAATGCGGTGTCTTAACCGCGCTTACTATCGGGGAGAATAGTGTTCGTCCAGCGTTCATAAACGCGCAATACGCCGCATGTGTCGTTTCCAGCAGCTGGGGACGGTGTTTTTTGGTGAATCTCGCGTGCGACTTTGTCGGCAACTTCGATTCATGCGCCATTGATTCGCTTACCCACCCTGTCTTCCGTCACCTGGATCAGGTATCTGGAGCCTGTCTCGTGGACCGCTGATTTGCGCCCTAAAGTACATAATCAAGACTTCGAAACGGGGATTGTTTTCAGCAAAAACATACTCGCTAAATACATGATTTAAATTATAAATTGCACGCGCCCCACCTGTTGCACTTTCCGCGCGAATAAAGGACAGCGCAAAAGGCGTGCGAACTCCCGCAAGGAGACCCCAATGTCAAAGATCGTTCTGGCCGCTGCCTTGTGCACAATGGCCCTTCCCACTCAGACCCTTGCCGCGGGCGATCCCGCAAAAGGTGAGGCGATATATAACCGTTGTTCTTCGTGTCATGCGATCATCAAGGATGGTGAAGTTCTGGTCAAAGGTGGAATCACCGGCCCGAATCTGTACGGCGTCATCGGCCGCGTGGCCGGGTCCGAAAACGATTATCGCTATGGAAGCGAGCGCCTGCCGATTGGCATGTTCACGGACGACATGATCCGTGCCGGCGAGGAAGGTCTGGTCTGGACCGAGGAAAACATCGTTGCCTATGCGCAGGATCCTATCGGCTTCATCAAGGAATTTCTGGATGACGAAACTGCCCGTCCGAACATGAGCGTCAAACTCAAGAGCGGTGCGGACGATATTGCCGCTTATCTGGCGACTTTCAGCCCCCAGTAAACCCGGCGCCTGGTGCTGGCTACGCCTTGTGCATCAAGGCGGCCAGCCGGGCGATTTCACTGCCAAAGCCAGTGGATACCTGATCAGCAGCAGCATTTCGCGCACCTTCGGGTTTGTTCTGACCAAGCTTCCAGGTGCCCTGAATATCTTCAACGCGCATGCGGCACGGTACGATCATGCGCATCATCTTGTTCAGCGCGTCCGAGGACATTTTTCCCGTGACCCATGGGGCCTTGGGCAGCAGCCGCTTTTCGTAGAACGCCGATTGGCGGTCAAGCACGTCACGTAACTCGTCCTGCGGGCGCAGCTCAAGTTTTCCGATCAGGTGCACGGCGACATAATTCCAAGTCGGAACCTGATCTTCGACACCGTACCAATCCGGCGAAATATAAGCATCCGGCCCCTGCACCGCGATCTTCGCGTGCTGCGGCTCGCGCAGCGCTCGTACAATAGGGTTCGAGCGCACAAGATGCAGGTCAGCCAGTGAACCGTCTTCGGACAGCTGAAACGGGACGTGGCTTAATAGCGGGGCCTCTTCGGCAGAGAGTGCCAGAACGCCGAACGCCCGGTCGCGGGCGAATTCAACATGCCGGGCTCGATCCTCGGCGCGAAAAGCGGGGTTAGGGTGCATGAATGTCCTCCTGTCAATTCTCTTGCAGCGTCGGACAGTTCTTGGCAAGGTCCGCCTCGTTCTCAGGGCGGGGCGGAATTCCCCACCGGCGGTATGCGGGCCACGGCCCGCAAGCCCGCGAGCGGCCCCGGCTTTCGGGGTGTCAGCAGATCTGGTGAGAGGCCAGAGCCGACGGTTACAGTCCGGATGAAAGAGAACGTGCAAGCCGCGCCGGTGAACCGGCGCGCCTGCTCGTGATCGCCTTGGGTGACGTGTCATGCCGGGCTGGCAGCGAAATGGGATCTGGTTCTCGCGACTGCCGGCAGGCCACCAAACTGAAAGGAGATCATGATGACACACACCCGCTATGCTTTTGTCAAAGCCAACTGGCATTCCGATATTGTTGACCGCGCGCTCGACGGCTTCCTCGAACTCGTCCCCTCGGAACAAGTCGATGTCTACGACGTTCCCGGCGCGTTCGAGATGCCCCTGCTGGCCCGTGATCTGGCCCGGACCGGGCGCTATGCCGCCGTCGCCTGCGCTGCCTTTGTCGTTGATGGCGGCATCTACAGGCACGACTTCGTTGCGCAGGCCGTGGTCGATGGCCTGATGCGCGCCGGGCTTGATACAGGGGTTCCTGTCCTGTCGGTCTCGCTGACCCCGCACCAATATCAGGAAACTAAACATCACAATTCGATCTATCGCGACCATTTCGTACAAAAAGGGCGCGAAGCGGCTCAGGCCGCGCTGATGATCTCGGAAACCCGTGCGAAAGTCGCGCAGGCCGTCTGATCTTCATCTTTTCGAAAATACTCAAAAATGCGCCGCCCGACGGGCGGCGTTCAAACCGTCAACGGCCAAATCCGCTTGAGGCCGGGGGCCTTGCCCGCTAATCACGATCCGCAAAGGAGCACGCCCCATGTCGATGAACAGCTTTGGCCATCTTTTCCGCGTCACCACCTGGGGTGAAAGCCATGGGCCCGCCTTGGGCGCCACTGTCGACGGTTGCCCGCCGGGCGTTGCGATTGACGAGGCGATGATCCAGCACTGGCTGGACAAGCGCAAACCGGGGCAAAACAAGTTCACAACGCAGCGGCGCGAACCGGATCAGGTCAAGATCCTTTCTGGCGTGTTCGAAGGCCAAACTACAGGCACGCCCGTGCAACTGATGATCGAAAACACCGATCAGCGCTCGAAAGACTACGGCGACATCATGGACAAGTTCCGTCCGGGCCATGCCGATATCACCTACTGGCAGAAATACGGCATCCGCGATTATCGCGGGGGTGGGCGCAGTTCAGCCCGGGAAACCGCGTCGCGCGTGGCCGCGGGTGGACTGGCGCGCGAGGCCATCCGGCAGATTGCGCCGAATGTGCAGATCACCGGCTACATGACCCAGATCGGTCCGCACAAGATCGACCGCGCCAAATTCGACTGGGCGCAGATTGAACAGAACCCGTTCTGGGCGCCTGATGAACAGGCGGCCGGGGATTGGGCGACCTATCTGGATGACCTGCGCAAATCCGGCAACTCGGTCGGGGCCGTGGTCGAGGTTGTGGCACGCGGTGTCCCCGCAGGGCTTGGGGCGCCGATATACGCCAAGTTAGACACTGATCTTGCGGCTGCGATGATGTCGATCAACGCTGTCAAAGGCGTCGAGATCGGCGAAGGCATGGCTGCCGCCGAACTGACTGGCGAAGCCAACGCCGACGAAATCTTCATGGGTCAGAATGGTCCGCAATACAGCTCAAACCACGCAGGTGGGATTCTGGGCGGCATCTCGACCGGGCAGGACATTGTCGTGCGCTTTGCGGTAAAACCGACCTCTTCGATCCTGACCACCCGCAAAACCATTACAAAATCCGGTGAAGAGACCGAGATCATCACCAAGGGCCGTCATGACCCCTGTGTTGGCATCCGCGCTGTCCCTGTCGGTGAGGCGATGATGGCTTGTGTCATCCTGGACCACCTACTGCTGCACCGTGGTCAGATCGGAGAAAACCGTGGACGGATCGGCTGATCTGCGCGCGCGTTTGCGTGCCATTGTCGCGCAACGCATGGAAACTGATCCGGCCCATGACCTGGCCCATCTGGATCGTGTTTGGACCAATGCTCAGGCCATTGCAGACGCTCAGGTGGACATCCCCGTCCTGTTGGCAGCCTGTTATCTTCATGATCTGGTCAACCTACCCAAGAATGACCCGAACCGACTGTTTGCCTCACGCCAGTCTGCTGCTGAATCAGGGCCTATTCTGGCAAAACTGGGCTTTTCCGACGATCAGGTTCAGGCCGCGCAACATGCGATAGCGGCCCATAGCTTCTCGGCCAACATCCCACCCGAAACGCTCGAGGCGCGGATTCTGAGGGATGCGGATCGCCTTGACGCCTTGGGGGCCATCGGGATTGCGCGCACATTTTCTGTATCAGGTGCTTTGGGGCGTGTTCTCTATGATCCGGCTGATCCATTCGCAGAGGCGCGCCCGCTGGACGATCTGCGGTATTCGATTGATCACTGGAAGGTCAAACTGCTGACCCTGCCGGACGACATGCTGACGGATGCAGGCAAGCAGATTGCGCAGGCAAGGGCGGGCCGGATGTTTCAGTTCCTTGAGGATTTTGCAGCGGAAATCGGCGCATCGGTACCGAACTCGTGGACCATCACCTGATCCACCCCGTTGATCTTTTTTCTGCAAAGGCGCAGGGTCGCGCCGATGACAAAACCCTTAACATCGCATCGACCTTTGCTGGCTGTGGCGCTGAAGCTTGGCGCGCTGTTCCTGTTCACGTCGATGTCGGCCCTGGTCAAAGCCTTATCTGACGAATTCCCGCCGGGCCAATTGGTGTTCTTCCGGTCCCTGTTTGCTATTCCGGTCATCATTCTGTGGCTGATCGCGCGCCGAGAGCTGGCGCAAGGCTTTGTCGTCAAGAAACCCATGGGTCATTTCTGGCGCGGTGTTCTGGGGACCAGCGCCATGGGGTTGACATTCACTGGCCTTAGCCTGTTGCCTCTGCCCGAAGTTACCGCAATCGGTTATGCCACCCCGATTTTCACCCTGATTTTGGCCGCAGTGATGCTGGGCGAGCGCATCCGCATGATTCGCATCGGTGCCGTGGCACTTGGGCTGCTGGGCGTGATGATCATGATCTGGCCCAGGCTTGGCAGCATTCAGATGGAAACGGCTGCAACTATCGGAGCTCTGTGCGTACTGGGCGCGACTTTTGCCCGGGCCTTTGTGCAGATCCACATCCGCCAACTGGTCAAGGTCGATCACCCTGCTGCAATCGTGTTCTATTTCTCGCTGACCGCGACGTTGCTTTCGGCCCTGACGGCGATCTGGGGATGGACAATGCCAACTCTGACTCAGGCTCTAATACTGATCACCATGGGGTTAATTGGCGGAGTTGCGCAGATTTTGGTCACGTCCTCGTATCGCTTTGGACAGGCATCGATGCTGGCACCTTATGACTATGCAACAATGCTCTTTGCGATTTTGATCGGTTATTTCGTGTTTGATGAATTGCCAACCGTTGCGATCCTGATCGGGGCCGCATTGGTGATCGCAGGCAATGTTGTTGTGATCTGGCGCGAACACCAGCTGGGGCTTGAGCGTGGCAAGGCGCGTTCTGTCACAGACCCCAAAGCGTGACTTTACCTTTTGCATTCTTTCCCTAGGTTGGGCCGGACAATCAATGAGGTTCCCCAATGAGCGACGCACAAGATCACAAGGAAAAGATGCAAAAGGTGCAGGCCCAGCACCGCAAGAAAGTGTCCGAGGCCGTTGATCCCGAACGCGGCCTTGTTCTGATCAATACCGGGAAGGGCAAAGGCAAGTCATCTGCGGCCTTTGGCGTTGTCATCCGCGCGCTTGGTTGGGGTCAGAAGGTTGCCGTGGTTCAGTTCATCAAGGGCAAGTGGAAAACCGGCGAGCGTCGTTTCTTCGAAGAACGTGATCTGGTCACCTGGCACACGATGGGCGAGGGGTTTACCTGGGATACACAGGACCGCGAGCGTGACATTGCAGCCGCCAATGCCGCCTTCGACAAGGCTTGCGCCCTTATGGCAAGTGGCGAATACGATCTGGTGGTTCTGGACGAGATCAACATCGCACTTCGCTATGGATATCTCTCGGTCGAGCAGGTGATAGACGGGCTGAACGCGCGTTCGGACAAGACGAGTGTGTTCCTGACAGGCCGCGACGCACCGCTGGCGCTGCGTGATTATGCAGATCTGGTCACCGAGATGACCGAAGAAAAGCATCCGTTCCAGGCGGGAATCAAGGCCCAGCGCGGGGTGGATTTCTGAACCTTGCAACAGCGCAGCCCGTATTGCTGCGCAGTTATCCTCTGCCGCTTAGCACAGTTTCAAAGATATATCGCAACGACTTGCGTTGACGGACGGTGTCTTGTGCCCGGGCTTCTTCTGCGGTTGCGGTGTCCCGGTTCTGGCGATCAGCATAGGCACAATAGTCGCCTTCGCAACAGTTGCACCCGCACGCAACTAGCGCATCATGTCGGGCCATGATTTCGTCAAGCGTGTCTGTCATCTGTGACCTCACCCCGCACTGGGATAAATCTGATGAATTCAGTCAGCTTTTTCAAGTAAATTCACCCGACCGGTCGATACACTTCTCTGCTCTGAGCCGCCGATTTCTAAAACAGGCAGCTCAGCTTTTTCGGCAGTATTTGGACAAAGTTGCCAGTGCAGAGGCATAGCGCTCAGGCAGCAACTTCCTGCTCGGGCGCGCTGAGCGAGATGACGAGAACCACAGCCGCACCGTTCAGCCAGTAGAACGCCGCATCCAATCCTGAAAACCCCAGTACACTAGGTGCAAACAGAAAGGTGATGCCGACAATAAGGTCCACGGCCAGGTGAAATTTGTAGGGTAGAACGCGCCAAATTCCCAAATGATGGTCGGTCAGAACCGTCAGGACAAAGGCGGCGACGCCAGTGACAACCGAAAGCCACAGCGCCAGCGGGTTGGACTGACCCAATCCCAGCAGGAATGGCAGTGTCATCAGGGCAATGGCAACCGGGTAGTCCAGATACGCGTGGACAGAGCGGGTAACGAAACGCAGGGACATAAGATTTTCCTCTTTTCAATCAGTGATGAAAGAAAGATAGAAAGCCTGACCCGAACGCTGAATTCTTGATCGTTTCAAAAATCTTGCAGATCGTACAGAATACTCGGCGTTTTAGTGCATGGACCTGTATGCGGCTGGTGACAAGCCGACCTGCTTCTTGAAAACGCGGGAAAACGCGGCCTCAGAGGCATATCCAACTTCGGCTGCTGCATCTGCGACGTTCCACCGTGCCTCTGTAAGGCCATGGCACGCAATCTGCATGCGCCAGTCGGTGAGGTATTGCATCGGCGTCGTGCCCATCTTCTGGGCAAACAACTGAGAAAAGGCCGTGCGCGACATGCCGGATTCACGCGCCAGTGTCGCAACACTCCAGTCTTGCGCTGGCGCTTGGTGGAACGCCGTCAATGCGCGTGAGATGCGTGTATCCGCAAAGCCCGCAAGGGCGGTGTCCTGAGGGCTTTGCCGTTCCAGGTAGGTTCGGATCGCCTGCGCAAACAGAACTTCGGACAGCTTCAGGGCAATCAGATCGCCGCCAATACGGGCCCCGGACACTTCGGATCCGATCATGCGCAGGGTCGATTCCATCCACGATCCGGCCTCTTCGCCATAATTCTCGATCAGGATGTAGGGCGGCAGGCGGTCGATCAGCATATGCCCGGTGCCTTTTCGTCCTGCTGGGCCGGTGAATGAAAAATGACCGCAGATCAGTTGTGTGTCCCGGTCCTCGTCTGCACCGCCATAGACAAGAACGCCATCGCCCTTGTAGCCGGCAATCTCAAGAACCTGTTCCAGAGGAAGCGCATCCAGTGGCCTGACCTCGGCACACAACAACGCATGTGGCGCCCCATGAGGGATCAGGATCAGGTCCCCCTGCCGCAACCGCAACGTTTCCCCGGTGGATGAGACATGGACCTTGAGCTCACCCCGTTGAACAAAATGAAACCGCGCGACGTTTTCGAATTCCGGCACCTGAATACCAAATGGTGGTGTGAACGACGTGCGGAAGTAGAACGTGCCACGCAGGGACAGGCGGGTGAGAATATCGCTGAGTAGATCCAACATGTGTTGAAAATACGGGAACTGATCCGATCGTCCAGATCACTGAACGCTTTGCACGACAATTTGCACGATCTGCAACAAAAACCCCGCCGAAGCGGGGTTTTGCAAGTTATTACGAGCGGACCAGCTTTTCGTAATCTTCTGCGATTTCGCGGGTCAGGTCGCCGACTTCGAAAGTGTAATCGCCGATTTGCCCGACCGGAGTGACCTCGGCCGCGGTTCCGGTCAGCCAGCACTGTTCGAAATCAGCCATTTCTTCGGGCTTGATGCGCCGCTCATGCACAGTGATGCCTTTATCCTTCAGCATCTGAATGACGGTTTGGCGGGTGATACCGTTCAAGAAGCAATCCGCCAGCGGGGTGTGAACTTCTCCATCCTTGACGAAGAACACGTTGGCACCTGTTGCTTCGGCCACGTAACCACGCCAGTCCATGAACAGCGCGTCCGAGCATCCCTTGGCTTCGGCCTTGTGCTTGGAAATGGTGCAGATCATGTAAAGGCCCGCAGCCTTGGCGTGAACCGGGATGGTTTCCGGGCTGGGGCGTTTCCATTCGGCGATGTCCAGTTTTGCGCCCTGCATCTTGGCGTCGCCATAGTAGGCACCCCAAGGCCAGACCGCGACGGCCATCCGTACCGGGTTGCGGGCCGACGCCACGCCCATGTCTTCGCCAGACCCGCGCCAGACCAATGCGCGGACATAGGCATCCTGAAGGCCACTGGCTTTCAGGGTCTCTTCCTTGGCTGCTTCAATCTGATCGACAGAATAAGGCATCGGCATGTCCAGTGCCTCGGCGCTGGCGATAAGACGTTCGGAATGTTCGCGGCTTTTGAAGATCTTGCCGCTATAAGCGCGTTCCCCCTCGAACACGGATGAGGCATAGTGCATCGCGTGGGTCAGAATATGCACATTGGCATCGCGCCAGGGCACCAGCTTGCCATCCATCCAGATGACACCGTCACGATCATCATACCCTGCCATGCGAAACCTCCTGAACCGGGTTAAATTTCCGATTGTTGCGCTACTTAGGTCCGATGCGGACACAATGTTGCGCAAAAACTGCGATTCGATACCTCTCTGCCCTTGGAATGTCAATAACGCTGACATAAAGTCGAACCCGAGTAACGAATGAGGCATGATATGTCCGAAATCCGCCCGGCCCCGCGATATGGGGGCGAAAGCCTGTTGTTTTTGACGGATGAACAATTGCGGCAGGGGATCGAGGCAATGTTCTTCGCCTATCGCGGCTTTACCGCGGATCCCGATCGTATCCTGTCCGAAATGGCCTATGGCCGCGCCCATCACCGCGCGATCCATTTTATCAATCGCGCCCCGGGCACCACGGTGAACAACTTGCTGGCGATCCTCGGGGTTACAAAACAGTCTCTGAACAGGGTCCTTCGGACGTTGATCGAGGATGGTCTGGTGGAAAGCCGGGTCGGAACCGTGGACAAACGCGAACGGCATCTATTTCTGACGGAAAAGGGCGAAACGTTGGAGGCCACGTTGTCAGATGCGCAACGAACAAGAATGCGCGCGGCCTTCAAGGATGCCGGTCCCGAGGCCGTGGCCGGGTTTCGCAAAGTGCTTGAAGCAATGATGGATGCTGATATGCGTCATGCCTATACGAAATTGCGGGATACGACATCATGAGCGAAATAGATGCACATTTGCTGATTGTTGATGATGACGAACGCATTCGCGATCTACTCAAGAAGTTCCTGATGCGAAACGGGTTTCTGGTGACGGCGGCACGGGATGCGGCCCATGCGCGGCGGGTTCTGTCGGGGTTGGATTTCGACATGATCGTCATGGATGTGATGATGCCGGGCGAAGATGGCGTCAGTCTGACCAGGTCGCTGCGTGACACTCATACGACGCCGATCCTGTTACTAACCGCCAAGGGCGAGACCGAGCATCGGATTGCAGGGCTTGAAGCCGGGGCGGATGATTATCTCGCCAAACCTTTCGAGCCGAAAGAGCTGCTACTGCGGATCAATGCGATTCTGCGCCGGATGCCGGAAACCCCGGCCGAGGAAACAGCGGCGAAGATCCTGCATCTCGGCCCCATCCGGTATGACATTGAACGCGGTGAAATGTGGCAGGGCGAAAGGCCAGTCCGCCTGACCGCGACCGAAAGCCAGCTGATGAAAATCTTTTCGGCCCAACCTGGTGAGCCAATCAGCCGCGCAAAACTGGTGGAAGATCTGGGCCGGGATAAAGGACAGGCACAGGAACGTGCGGTGGACGTGCAGATCACCCGCCTGCGCCGGAAGATCGAACAGGACCCGAAACAGCCCCGGTATCTGCAGACAGTCCGGGGCGCGGGCTATATGCTGGCGCCCGATTGAATGAGCCGCTGTGCGGCGATTTAAGCCTTCGGCGAGGATATTTTAGCCAGATGAAGATGGGATCCCGATGAAAACCGCCCTTTTGACACATGCCGATTGCCTTGGACATGTCACACCGCAAGGTCATCCGGAACAGGTGGCGCGGCTGGAGCATATCCTGCACGCGCTTGAAGGACTTGACCTGAAGCGCGTGACCGCTCCACTGGCGGCAGACGATGATTTGCTGCGTGTTCATCCCGAAAGCCATATCCGAGACATCAGATCGTCACGCCCTACTGACGGGTTTGCGCAAATCGACGGGGACACCTTCATGTCACCGGGTTCCGTGGATGCGGCCTATCGTGCGGCTGGTGCGGCGGTACGGGCCGTTGATCTGGTTTTGGGCGGTGAGGCGCCGAACGCCTTTTGTGCCATTCGCCCACCGGGGCACCACGCCGAAGCCGAGAAAGCTATGGGGTTCTGCCTGTTTGGCAATGCGGCGCTGGCTGCGAAACATGCGCTGGATTACCACGGGCTGAAGCGGGTCGCAGTGGTCGATTTCGACGTTCATCATGGCAACGGCACGCAGGACCTGCTGTGGGATGAAGATCGGGCCCTGGTAATCACGAGCCAGCAGATGCCGTTATGGCCAGGATCGGGCCGCCCGGACGAGACAGGCGCTTACGATAACGTTCTGAACATCCCGCTTGCCCCGGGCACCGGCGGGGCTGAGATGCGATCCGCCTATGAAACGCAGGCCTTTCCACGCTTGCGGGCGTTCCGGCCGGAACTGATCATCATCTCGGCCGGGTTCGATGCGCATCAGGACGACCCTCTGGCCAACCTGAACTGGTCGACCGGCGATTTTGCTTGGATCACGGCAGAGCTGTGCGGGATAGCCGATGAGGTGTGTCAGGGCCGTATCGTCTCGACTCTGGAGGGCGGGTATGATCTGAACGCACTGGCCGAGGCGGCACGCGCCCATGTGGAAGAACTGATGAAGGCAGCACGATGACCGATACCCCAGTTGAACAGATGACATTCGAGCAGGCCATGAAAGAGCTTGAGGCCGTGGTTGGCCAGCTTGAGCGCGGCGACGTGGCGCTGGATCAGTCGATTGCGCTGTATGAACGCGGGGCCGCTTTGAAAAAGCGTTGCGAGGACGAGTTGAAGCGGGCCGAGGAAAAAGTGGCCGCGATCACTCTGGACGCGAATGGCCAACCGACCGGGACAACACCTGTCGAAGGTCAGTAAATGTTTCAGGAAAGACTGGCGCAGGACGCGGCGTGTCTTCAGGATCATTTTGACCTGACAATGGGCGCGCTGGCCGATCTGGATGTGACACGGGCAATGGCCTATGCCACCCGTGGCGGTAAACGGCTGCGCGGCTTTCTGGTTCTGGAAAGTGCGCGCCTGCACCAAATCAACGAGTCCCGCGCGATCTGGCCCGCGACCGCAATCGAGGCCCTTCACGCCTATTCTCTAGTTCACGACGATCTGCCTTGTATGGATGACGACGATCTTCGGCGCGGACGCCCCACGGTTCATGTGAAATGGGACGAAGGCACGGCCGTACTTGCCGGGGACGCGCTGCAGACACTGGCCTTTGAGCTGTGCACCCGGCCCGAGGTTGGAGATGCAGACGTTCGCGCTGATCTGGCACTGACACTGGCCAGGGCAAGCGGTGCGCAAGGTATGGTTTTGGGGCAGGCGCTTGATATCGCAGCAGAAACCGCTTCTGAGCCTCTGACATTGAATGCGATAACACGGCTTCAGGGCGGCAAAACGGGCGCTTTGATCGAATGGTCCGCCTGTGCGGGTGCGCGTCTGGCAAAAGCGGATCCAGAGCCCTTGCGCCAATATGCCCGGGCCCTTGGTCTTGCTTTTCAGATTGCAGACGACATCCTTGATGTTGAAGGTGATGCGTCAAAGGCAGGCAAACGTCTTCAGAAAGATGCGGATGCGGGAAAGGCCACTTTCGTATCTCTTCTGGGTTTGGATGCTGCCAGAACCCGTGCCAGTGAACTTGTTGATCAGGCCTGTGCCGCACTGGACGGGTATGGCCCGACGGCAGAAACCTTGAAGGAAGCCGCTCGCTTCGTTATTGCCCGGGACAGCTAAGCCAGGAACGCGCCAAATGTCTGACCGCCCCAAAACGCCCCTGCTGGACCTTGTGAACCGCCCCGCTGATCTCAAGCGGTTCTCGGACGCGCAACTGCATCAGGTTGCGCAGGAATTGCGGGCCGAGACGATTTCGGCGGTTTCTGTCACCGGGGGGCATCTGGGCGCGGGTCTGGGCGTTGTGGAACTGACGACCGCGCTGCACGCAGTTTTTGACACGCCGCGCGACAAGATTATCTGGGATGTTGGCCATCAGTGCTATCCGCATAAAATCCTGACCGAACGGCGCGACCGCATTCGCACGTTGCGTATGAAAGACGGCCTGAGCGGTTTCACCAAGCGCAGCGAAAGCCCCTATGACCCGTTTGGCGCCGCGCATTCCAGTACGTCCATCAGCGCCGCTTTGGGTTTTGCCGTTGCGCGTGATCTGGGCGGTGTGACTCCGGAAGGGTTGGGCGACGCGATTGCCGTGATCGGTGATGGATCGATGTCCGCAGGCATGGCCTTTGAGGCGATGAATAACGCAGGTCACCTGAAGAAACGCCTGATCGTCATTCTGAATGACAATGAGATGAGCATCGCCCCCCCGGTAGGTGCCTTGTCCAGCTATCTGTCCCGAATCTACGCCGAGGCGCCATTCCACGATCTGAAGGCGGCCGCCAAGGGCGCTGTTTCACTGTTGCCCGAACCGTTCCGCGAAGGGGCCAAGCGCGCCAAGGAAATGCTCAAGGGTATGGCCGTGGGCGGAACCCTGTTCGAAGAGCTCGGGTTTTCCTATCTCGGGCCCATTGATGGGCATGACCTGGATCAGCTGCTGCCGGTTCTGCGCACCGTCAAGGCGCGGGCAACCGGGCCGATCCTGATCCACGTCTTGACCAAGAAGGGCAAAGGGTACGCACCAGCCGAACAGGCCCGCGACAAAGGCCACGCGACTGCCAAATTCGATGTGGTCACGGGTGAGCAGAAAAAGGCTCCGTCAAACGCGCCTTCTTACACGTCTGTCTTTGGCAAGGCTCTGGTGGATGCGGCCACGCACGATGACAAGATCGTCGCAGTGACTGCCGCGATGCCAGATGGCACCGGGTTGGGCCTGTTTGCCGAACGGTACCCGTCGCGCTGTTTCGATGTGGCGATTGCCGAGCAGCACGGCGTGACCTTCTCAGCGGCGTTGGCGGCAGGAGGGATGAAGCCATTCTGCGCCATGTATTCGACCTTTTTGCAGCGGGGTTACGACCAGGTTGTGCATGACGTCGCAATTCAGCGCTTGCCCGTTCGGTTTGCCATTGATCGCGCAGGTTTGGTGGGCGCTGACGGTGCCACCCATGCCGGGTCGTTCGATATTGCCTATTTGGCCAATCTACCGGGCATGGTCGTCATGGCCGCTGCGGATGAGGCGGAATTGATGCACATGGTGGCAACCGCTGTTGCGCATGATGAAGGGCCGATTGCCTTCCGCTATCCGCGCGGCGAAGGTGTCGGAGTGGACCTGCCCGAACGTGGTGAGGTACTGGAGATCGGCAAAGGCCGCATGATCCGAAAAGGCGCGCGCGTCGCACTTTTGTCTTTTGGCACGCGGCTGGCTGAAGTTCAGAAAGCAGCCGAGTCTCTGACCGCCAAAGGCATCAACCCAACCATCGCCGACGCCCGCTTTGCCAAGCCGCTGGATCGGGACCTTATCCTAGATCTGGCTGCGGATCATGAGGCGTTGATCACCATCGAAGAAGGCGCTGTTGGCGGATTTGGTAGCCATGTAGCACAGCTTCTGGCGGATGAGGGTGTTTTTGACCGGGGCTTGAAATACCGCTCGATGGTCTTGCCCGACATCTTCATTGATCAGGCCAGCCCTGCGGATATGTATGCCGTTGCGGGTATGAATGCAGAGCAGATCGAAGCCAGGGTGCTGGATGTTCTGGGCGTAACCTCGATCAGTGAAAAGCGCGCGTAATACCGGCGCTGCCTTACCCTTCTTTGGCTTTGCCGCTTACCAAAAGCAGGAGGGGATAGGCGACCCAGAACCAAGCGGGTGTACATAGCGCCACGAGGACCCTTTATTGCGGTTTATCTTGTCATGACAGAATCGCCGCTGTTTCAAAGATGATTTGAAGCGATAAGACACTGATTCAGACATCACCAGCTCATTAGGCGGCTGCTTCCATATTTTCTTTGGGAAGAAATGGTGCCCAGGAGAGGCATTGAACATGTACATCACAATGCACCAAGATTCCTCTAGTAGAATTTTTTTAGAAATATAAACAATGAAGTTAACCGGTTCAACGATCACTATGCCTCAAAGTGCGTCTTGAAACCGCAGGAGAAAAAGGGGATAAAACAGGGGATACAGATTGCTGTGAGGGGATATGGCCGGATCACTCTACAAGTTGAGCGCGGCGAAGGTCCGCAGTGCCGGATCAGGCAAGCACAGTGACGGTGGGGGGCTGTACCTTTATCGACTTACCACAGGGGACCAATGGGTGTTTCGCTTCACCTACTCGGGAAAGCGCAAAGAGATGGGTTTGGGCGGTTATCCCGGCGTGACTTTAGCACAGGCTCGTGAAATGGCTGACGCCTACCGGGGGATCGTCAAGCGTGGCGGCAACCCTATTGAAGTTCGCAATGCAGAAAAAGCGCAAGCCGTTGCTTACCAGATTGCAACCGACCTCACACTCCGCGAAGAGAGACTGTTGAAGAACATCGCGCCTTTAGCCTTCGAAGCCCGCAAAGCGCAGTTGAAAGACGATGGGAAAGCTGGGCGTTGGTACAGCCCAATCAAAACGCACATCCTGCCCGCCTTGGGTGGAAAGCCAGTTGAGGATGTCAACGGCACCGCTATCGCCGACGCCCTCCGCCCGATATGGCACACCAAGACGGATGTCGCCCGGAAAGCTCTGACGCGCCTGAAGGCCTGTCTGAGCTACGCCAGCGCCAAGAAATACGAGGTTGACCGCCACGCCATCGAAGACGCCCGTGAACTTCTAGGCAAACAAGTGCATAAGGCGACGAATATACCATCGATGAACTGGCGGGACGTTCCAGCGTTCTATCAGAGTCTCGACGGCGGTGGCACGGTTCAACTTGCCTTACAGCTTTTGATCCTGACGGGGTTGCGATCTCGACCGATAAGATTCGCAAAGACGAACCAGATTAAGGGTAATGTCTGGATTGTTCCCGCAGAATTGGTCAAAGGTCCGCGCGGCAAGACTGATGACTTTCGGGTGCCATTGTCCAATGAGGCACTTCGGATCGTTGATAAAGCACGTGAAGCCGCCCGTGATGGATATTTATTCCCCGGCGTCCGCAAAGGCGTAATCAGCGACGCCAGCATGTCCCGCCATATGGAGCGGTTAGAATTGGAGGCGCGCCCACACGGCTTCCGTGCCAGCTTCAGGACCTGGGCCGACGAAGCGACCAAAACAGACTATGAAATTAAGGAAACTGCGATCGGGCACAAGGTTGGGTCAGCCGTCTCACGCGCCTACCAAAGGTCCGATTATTTTGACCAAAGACTTTTATTGGCGGAACGCTGGGCAGCGCATGTGACTGGCAAAAGTGCCCGCGTCATTTCGATTTTAGAGGCGTGAAATGAGGGCAGATAGGTGCAGTGCAACTATCGGCTACTCTCAAAAATATACTTACATTATAAGAGTGTAGCTTCGCGCAAACAACATATTGAGCTGCACACAACAAAGCTATAACGTGCTTGCGTCAGTATCCCTCGGGAGAACGCAAAAACACAGCAAGGGCGCTCTGTCTTTGGCGAGAAAAGCGCCCTCGCTGCTGAAACCGAAACCAACTAGCAGAAGGCCCGGAATAGTATGTGCGTTGGAAGAAACAAGGTATCGCCGGTAAAAGCGGTCACCTGCTTTTTTCTCCCTCTCGCTATATCAACAGAATTGTTGCAAAATGCAACACCCATTGCATCGGTGCAAATGGATGTGATCCATCGCGTTTTGCGACATTGGTTGAAACTCTTTTCCGGTCGTCTGCCCAATTTGAGGTCATTACATGGCAGACCAAATCACCAACCCTAAGAACCTGATCCGACTCAAGGACGCTATTGAACGGTATTCGTTGAGCCGGTCCACCTTCGATCGTGCGGCCAATGCAGGCGCGATTACAAAGCACACCCTGGGTCGCGCTGCGTTTGTGGACACGCATCAAATTGATGCCTGGATCTTGGGCGAAAGCCAGAGCAACTAAAACGAAACCCGCGCCAATGGGGATGACATTGGACACGGGTGATTTCGTTGAGAGGTGTAGTAAAACTACACTCGAAATCTAATGTGTTCGGCCCCTCAGCGCAAGGTGAGGTCAGAGCGAATGACTATCGAAATACAATCCAATTCACGTATTTGTGGAGAAACCCTGACATTCCGCCTCGGGGGTGTCTGGCGCGCCGGCAGGGGTTCAGCACCCTGCCCCGTTTGCCAGCCTGAAGGCCGCCGCGATCAACAAGCTCTTTCGATCTCGGAATCGGGAGGCAAGTTACTGTTGTACTGCTTCAAGAACGGTTGCCGCTTCAAAGATGTTGCGACCGCAGCCGATGTACCGCCTAGCAACACTTGTGTCGATCACACAGCGCGGACTGAGGCTGAGGAAAAACGCAAAGCGTACGAGTTCAACAAACTTCAACAGGCCCGAGGAATTTGGGAAGCGGCTCGTCCGATAAAAGGCACTAAGGCTGAAGCGTACCTGCGTGATCGGGGTATTACATGTACCTTGCCGCCGTCGCTACGGTTTGCGCCAGATTTGTTTCATAGCCCGACGACGTCTTGGTGTATGGCTATGATCGCCAACGTCACTACAGGGGCCATTCACCGTACATTCTTCCACAAGAAAGGCGTGCGTGTTAGCAAGAACCCGAAACTGATGCTAGGGCCGTGCAGTGGCGGCGCTGTAGTCTTGTCAGAAGCCGCAAAGCAGCTTGTGGTGTGCGAAGGAATAGAAACAGGCCTGTCGCTCTTGTCTGGGCTTCTCAATGGTCCAGCAGCCGTCTGGGCCGCACTCAGCACGTCCGGAATGAAGGCACTGGCACTGCCACCACATCCAGGAAATATTACAATCGCGACTGATGGGGATCCAGCAGGCATAGAGGCCGGGCAGTCTCTTGCTTCTCGGGCATCGTCACTTGGTTGGCAGGTATCGCTGCTACCCGCACCGGAAGGTTGTGATTGGAACGACGTTCTGCGCGGAGAGAAAGGCGGCCAGGCATGAACGAGCTAAACCCCAATATCGTGCCGTTTGATGCAGCCGCCGATTGGCCTGATCCCGATCTAACCATTGCGAAACCAGTGCGACCACCAGCGCCCGTCATGTCCGAGGCCGACCTTGACGAGATATTCGGCATATGGGCGGCTTGGATCAGATCGGCCGCCGATGCCAAGAATGCACCGATCGACTATGTGTCACTCACGTTGCTGTCGAGCGCAAGCGCGGCCATCGGCAATTCGCGTTGGGCAAGCCCTTGGGATGGCTGGAAAGAGCCCCCTGTTCTTTGGGCTATGCTGGTTGGTGATCCGTCGGCAGGTAAAAGCCCTGCACTGGATAGCGTGCTTGATCCCGTAAAGGACATTGAACGTTCACTGTCTGAGGACTATCGCCGTGCACGAGGGGATTGGGAGGTCAAAAACGAGCTGGCCTCGCTCGCCCTGGCGCAATGGAAATCCGACGCTAAAACGGCCTTGATCGAAGGTGTGGAACCACCTGCGAAACCGCCAGAAGCTGATGCGGGGAATCCTCCTGTTCGGGAGCGCATCAGCATTACCGATATCACAACTGAGAAGGTCGCTGACCTCTTGTCGTCAACCGGGCGTGGCCTGCTGCTGGCACGTGATGAGTTGTCAGGTTGGCTGTCTAGCATGGACAGATACAACGGCGGTGGCGATCGACCATTTTGGTTGGAAGCATACGGCGGGCGTAGCTATGCAATCGACCGAAAAAATAACCCTGAACCTATTATTGTTGATCACCTAAGTGTTGCGATTGTCGGCGGTACCCAGCCGGATCGCCTGTCCGATCTTTTGATAAAAACAAGTGATGACGGACTGCTCGCGAGGTTCATGGTGGTTTTTCCTGACCCCGTACCGCTTTCTCGTCCTTCGCAGGGGCTGAATGACCAGCAAATGATTGATGCCATCAATCGTCTACGTGGGTTGCCACATGTAGTTTATGAGAAAGGCGGGAAACGTCCAAGCCTCGTTCACTTTAACGAAGCTGCCGCCAACATTCTGCATCAATTCAGGAAGCAGTGTCGAGAATGGGAAGTCGATGCAGCTGGCCTTTTTAAAAGCCATATTGGGAAGATGCCTGGGCTCGTGGTGCGTATTGCAAATGTCCTGGCCCATCTGGATTGGGCGGCAACAGACAACCCCCAATCCCCTGAACAGATTGAAGCGCACCACGTGGGCCGCGCCTGTGACTTTGTCGGGGACTATCTAAGAAAGCATGCTTTCAGGGCATACGGTACTTCCAAGTTGTCGCCTGAAGTCGAGGGGGCAAAGGTTATTGCCGATATCATTCAGACCGAAGGTATTCGTCTCTTTAAGGTCAGGGACATCCACCATCGTGGTCGTTTCGGACTAAGTTCCGCCAATCACGTCAGAGCGGCATTGAAAGTCCTGATCGACGCGGATTGGGTCCGCGAAGTCAAGACCGAAACTGGCGGGCGACCCTCGATCAGCTACGAAGTTAATCCAAAACTGGAGGTTTGAGGCATGGGCCGTTGGTCAGATCTGGCGCGTAAGTTTGAAGTCGGTCGTATGTCTCTTCCCGACAACCGGCAGAAACCGGCAGAAAGGAACGAAGACCACGTTTCAACGGCTATTACGTCATTCGAGCACAACCGGCAAGAACAGGCAAAAAGCCCCACAGACGACACTGTTGCGGACTTTTTGCCGGTTTCGACCAGCAAGAAGGGCACGCGTGAAAACCCAACAGATAATAGGGAAACTACCTTTTTACCGGTTTCTGCCGGTTGTCGGGAAAGGAAATCAATTGGTGACCGCCCGATAACCTGGACCGGTAAGGTGGTCGGCCTAGAAGACTGGCGACGCCTCTCGGAATGGGAACGCCACGGCCCAAACGGTAGGGTGTGGAACGGTCTGGCTCGGCAGTGGAAACCATAACACGAGCGCCAAAAAAACAAAGTGGCGGTCAAACTAGGTTAATTTCTCGGATTCGAAACTACACCTCTACGTCCATCGTAACAGCGTTTCCGCCTGACTTAGGACCGTGTTGATCGCAACAGGAGCAAGATCAGGTGGATATCCGTATTTTTTTTAAGATGCGTCGAACCAGCACCCGCAACTTGGCCCGGGCGCTTTCTTTGAGGTGCCAGTCAACGGTGACGTTCTTTTGAAGCTGTTCAACCAGCACATAAGCGATCTTTCGCAGCTCTTCGTTACCCAACCTTTACAAACCTTAGCAAACCTTAACATGTCAGATGTCTTTGAAGACACTTTAGTGTGACCGCAAGACAAACCGATTCAGTGGGTCATATGCGACCCATACTTGAATAGTGCACCCGGACATCGTGGGCCTTTACGAATGACATGGATGATGCCGTTAGGAGCGCGATGGTCATCGACACGCTCAACCCCGCGTAACTTCGGAAACATGTGTCTAATGCGGTTGAGATACTCTTGGTCGAGCCAAAGCAAATGCAACATGGCCAATCCTTCTGCCACATTGAATCACGATGTGGCATAGAATGGAATTGACAACGGCAAAGATCACTCAGCGCGGCAAAGCTGTCGTCCGACAGAAACACTCAGATGACCGCTCCGAGCCCAAAGCAGAAACGCCAAGCGATTACGCAGAAAAACCTGCTTGCACCAAAAATCAGTGGTCAACAATTCTACTCCGTTTCCGAGGATCGCGCCCAGAGATTGATTTCCTCTTCCGAACTGACCTCGTCAATCTTGGCGAGTTCCGCTTCGGTAAATTCCAAATTCCGGACCGCACCTACGCAATCCACGATCTGCTCAGGTCGCGAAGCGCCAATTAGGGCTGTCGTAATCCGGTCACCTCTCAGCACCCAAGCAAGCGCCATCTGAGCTAATGATTGACCGCGTGACGCCGCTATGTCGTTTAGAGCCCTGACACTCGTCAGTGAACGTTCGTTGATCATGCCGTCCAATAGAGACTTGCCTTGGGTTGCACGGCTGTCTTCGGGAATGCCGTTCAGATACTTCGATGTCAAAATACCCTGGGCAAGTGGCGTGAACGCAATCGATCCCACGTTCAATTCGTCAAGCGTATCCAACAGCCCGTCCCGCTCAACCCAACGGTTGAGTAGGTTATACGACGGCTGATGGATCAGGCACGGTGTGCCAAGGTCTTTCAAGATGGCCAGCGCTTCGCGCGTTCGTTGCGAGTTGTAGCTTGAAATTCCGACGTAAAGTGCGCGCCCAGAGCGCACTATATAGTCTAGGGCTCCCATCGTTTCTTCCAGAGGGGTATCTGGATCATAGCGGTGGGAATAAAAGATATCTGCGTATTCTAGCCCCATCCGCTTGAGCGACTGATCACAAGAGGCCACAAGGTACTTTCGTGATCCCCACTCCCCATAGGGGCCCGGCCACATATCATACCCTGCCTTGGTAGATATGATGAGTTCGTCCCGATAGCCTGCGAAATCAGTTTTCAAAATTTCACCGAATGCTTCTTCCGCCGATCCCGGCGGCGGGCCATAGTTATTTGCTAAATCAAAGTGCGTTATACCCAAGTCAAAAGCAGTGCGGCAGAGATCGCGCTTTGTCTGGTGCGGGGTATCCCCACCAAAGTTGTGCCATAGCCCAAGGCTTATCGCGGGTAGCTTTATGCCAGACTGCCCACAACGGCGATAGACCATTTGCTCGTAGCGGTCCGGATTGGGAAGAAATGGGCGCGGCCGAGGCTTCGGGGGGCGTTGTAATTTTCTCATCTGTCCATAATCCGAGATCATCACCCCGTGTCAATTCAACGAGATAGTAATCGGCAATCAGCGAAGCCTGCCGTATAGATGGAACATGCCTCAAGTATTGTCAGCGCAGATTGTCAAACTGCAAACTAGTCCTCGAATAATGCGCGAACCTTCGACATGTCATACGCATGTTCCGTCAGGTTTTCAGGATCCCATTCGCTTCGCTCAGCTTCAAAAAAGTCCCCGCCGTATACGTGGATTGCTCCGGTCAACTTGGGGATAGGGTTTGTAACCGAGTGAATGAGGTCCTTACCAAGCGGAGTAAATTCACCCGTCGACAATGCTCGAGCCCCTGCCGCTTCAATGCGTCCTTCAGGGTCATCTGCCACGCGCCGCCAAAAAATGTTGTCTTCTCTACCACCATAAATGCCGATTACGGCCCACATTTCGTGATTGTGGGGCATTATTGTCATTCCCGGCTTCCAGACGACGTTGACGATTGTCAGATCACTCGACTTGTAAATGGGAAAGATACCGCTTTCGGTCGGCTCTCCCAAGGCTTGCGTCACGCCCGCAGGATCGCGCATCGCCCGGTCCACCACCTCAGCCACCGATTTGTGAGACGTGTCCTGATCCACCGCGGTCCGGCAGTCTGCTACAAACTGTTCCATGTTCCACATATCTTCAGCCCCCAATTGTCTACAATAAATGCAACAGCGTACCACAGGCCGCAAAATAGTCGAAATTGGGCCTCGGAAGGCAGCTGCATGTATCGGGTATCAAAGACTTCCAATGACTGCTTGGCCTGCTTAGCGTTCGTTCGCCAAATCGGGGCGGATGTCTACTTTGCGGAACCATCCGTCGATTGCATCGCTTACATTAGGCTGTCTGTTTGCTTAATCGAAAATGCGTTCGCCCTGCTCGTCGATCACCTGTTTCGCCTTTGCGATGCTGAAGCTTTCGCCCTGATCCCGGGTCTCAAAAACATCCGCCCGGATCACTGTATGGGTCTTGCGATCACCGTCGATGGTCTTTTCGATACGGGCTAAAAGGCGGTATTTGCCACCTTGGGGCATCAGGTCCGGAAAGATTTCGAACCCTCTGTAAGAGACCGGCTCCAGCTCCGACTTTTCACCACCACCGAAGAGTTTAGAGAAGAGGGACATTGGGCGGCTCCTTTCAGCGTTGCTATGACGGGAGACTAGCGTCGCTTAGGACAGGCGTGAAGCATGTCGTGCTATCAGAACATTTGTCTTCGATCCGTTGGTACGCTCCTGCGTTGCCTAATGCGTCCAGATTCGCGGTAAAAGTCCATTCCCCCGCACCACTCTCCCTTGTACGGACTGTCCAAAACCACCATTCTGACACGCCGCCGCCAACTACCGAACTGAGCCCTGAGCGGACATTGATACGTTGAAGCAACTAGCTGTCGCCGATAGAGTTTCATAGAGAGGTTTGCTGTTATGTACACCCTGATTGACACTGTGGTTGTGGGCGGAGGTCAAGCTGGGCTTTCCGTTAGCTGGCACTTGAAGCAGGCTGGTCATGATCACGTTGTTTTGGACCGCGGGCAGATTGGCGATACATGGCGTAACCGCTGGGATTCGTTCTGCCTGGTCTCTCCTAACAAACTCTGCCGACTTCCAGGTTTCCATTACGATGGGGATGATCCCGATGGTTTCATGCTCCGCGATGAGATCGTCAAGTACATCGAAGACTATGCGAGAAGTTTTGGTCCGCCATATCGAGCGGGTGTCGAGGTGGCTAGAATTGAGGCAAGTGCAGGACTGGGTCGCTTCAAACTAACCACATCAGATGGCGAAATCAGAGCGCAGAACTTGATCGTCACCGTTGGCACGCATCAACACCCGAATATACCAAGTTGGCACTACGATCTGCCCGAAAGAGTTACTGGCATACATACGTGTGACTATCGCAACTCAGCGAGCCTACCGGATGGTGCGGTGTTCATCATTGGAAGTGGTCAGTCAGGGTGTCAGGTCGCTGAGGACCTGCATTTATCCGGGCGCGACGTGCATCTTGCAGTGGGCAGTGCTGGCCGCATCCCACGTCGCTATAGGGGGCGCGACATTTTTGAATGGGACTTGGCGACTGGGTACATGAACATTGCGGTAAAAGACCATCCCAAAGGGACAGCTATCCGGTTCAAAGCCCATCCACATCTATCTGGGCGAGACGGTGGTCGTATAATTGATCTGCGCCAGATGGCGCTCGACGGGGTCAAGCTACACAGCAAGGTAGAGGGTGTTCAAGACGGGTGCCTGATTTTGGCAGGCGGACTTGAAGAGACGCTCAAGGCAGTGGACGATGTGTGTCGCGCGGAAATGGAGAGCATCGACACGTTCGTTGCAGAGAATGGACTCGATGATCCCAAGGAAATTGTTGTCCCGATCAACTGGCAGCCCAAACCTGAACTACCGTTCTTCGACTTGGCTGCAGCAAATGTTTCAACCGTAATATACGCAACAGGGTTTCACCGCGATTTTGGATGGATCGACTTGCCGGTCTTCGATGAGAGTGGCTATCCGCAATATGAGCGAGGTATTACAGATGTAGATGGCCTGTACTTCTGCGGACTGCATTGGATGCATACACAAGGGTCAGGCCTGTTTTATGGCGTGGGCGAGGACGCGGAGTACGTTGTTGATCACTTGATTTCCACTTCGGGCAAATAAGCTACGCGACAGCCTCGAGCCTAGCCTGGATCGAAGGTTTCCAACTGTAACTAGATCAGTTTTCGGACGTGTGTCTCGATACGACCTGCGACTGAGATTTTAACCAGTTGACGAACACCTTAGCCTCGGGACGCTGAAATTCTGCTTGTGTCTGGATGTAATAGACGCCGAAGAGTGGCTCAGAGAACAACTCAATCATCCGATCAGATGACAGATCGTCCTCGAAAAAAGCTCTGGCAGAATACGTGATGCCGTCACCCCGGCGAACCGCAGTCATGATCAGGTTCCCAGGCATGTGATTTATGGTCAATGGCTCGGGAGGTACGACCCCATGATAGGTGAACCAGTCAGCCGCCTCGTTGGTGCCTAGTTCCTGCAACCAGGGCAGCTTCGTTAAAGAGGCCGGGTCACGCAGATCTTGGCCTTCCACCAGTGAAGGTGCTCCGATCACGACCATGTCGGAAACAAGGACAGTATCCTCTTCTTTTCTCGGCATGCGTCTGTCGTGATACCGAATGGCGACATCGATTCCGCCTGGTCTTATCTGAACCAGTTCCGAAGTTGGGTTCAGCATCAAAGTGATCTCTGGATGTTCACGTTGAAACTCCGCCATTCTCGGCAACAGCCACTCCACCGCGAATGCTGGTGCCATTGTCACTTGAACGGGACGCTGCGCTGTGTGTTCTGCCAGTCGTTCGACACCCCTTCCAATGATTTCAAAGCCGATACCCAGTTCACGTGCAAGAATGATACCTGGCTCTGTCAACTCAATGCCGCGCCCACGTCTGGTAACGAGAGCTACACCCAAATGCCTTTCCAACGATTTAACCTGCTGGCTGACAGCCGCTTGGGTCACGTTCAAGCGTTCAGCCGCCACGGTGTAACTCCCAGCTTCCGCAACCGCTGAGAAGGCGCGCAAAGCGTTCATCGGGGGAAGGTGCAACCAATCCATACTGTAGTTTTTCTAATGTTCGGTTAGACTATTTGAGTCGAATGATATCGGTTTTCCTGACAATATTCATATCGAAATTTGTTTATATGCTCCAAAAAAGTTGGGTATGGGCTTCATCGCGGATGTCAGCCTAGCCGCATGCCAGGAGATCTTGATACGATGGATAAATTTCAAGGTGGATGTTACTGTGGTGCTGTTCGATACCAGATCGCGACACCACCTGTCTGGTCGGGACATTGCCATTGTCGTTCATGCCAAATGGCCCTTGGTGGCGCCTTTGTAACTTGGGCTAAGGTAGCCGCCGAAGACTTCGCCGTTATCAAAGGCGAAATCCATCACATTGAGAAAACTTCGGGTATTCGCCGCGGGTTTTGTCGGGACTGTGGAACGACGTTGACCTATGCCGCCTTAAATGAAGGTGAGGGCCAAGACTGGAGCGCTGACGCTTGGTTTTCTGCTGTGACGTTGGACGACCCATCGATTGCGCAACCCAAGGCCCACGTCTTCGTCTCACATCAGCAGCCATGGATAAAACTCGACGACGGGCTGCCGACGTTTCCTGAGTTCTAACCAACTTTCCGAGCGAACGGAGGAGAAAGCGATGAACACTGTTTATTCATATGCCTGCAAGGACTGCGAGGGCATGGAGGCCTGCCCAGGCAAAGTGGTTGCAGCGACTAAGGACGAAGTATGGAAACTCATGGAACTGCACGCGGTAGTCGCCCATGGAGAAGATCCTAGTTCGTGGGACGCCGATACTCGAGAATATCTGGGAACATTGATTAAGCCAGCTTGATAAGATCAGGGGGGCTTCGACGCCCAACGAGAAATCGGCCTTGAACTTCGATTTGGAATGCTTGGTGACGAATGGCGACTTTGTTGAGAAGGACCGGCATGGGCTGCCAACCAGCTAATCATACAAGCTGTGAGGATAGGCAGCTCTGAGCCCAAGTGGACGATTGAAGTTGACGTAAACTGTTTTTCGACCTGCATTGATCAAAGTTTACTAATGGAAGGGAAAGCCTGGCTGTTATTCTCGAAGAGACGACCTCATACATTGGTCATATCTCGTTTTCTTGCATACTCTTTCTAATCCCGGTTACGTAATTCTTCATTAAAGACTCGATATACGACTCCGAGGTTTCATATCGGGATAACTTGTCTGAGGCGTCAAGGGCGGCGATTCCATAGAGGCAAGCCCAAAGAACACGAGCGTCATGAATGGCTTCATCAACATGGCTCTCTGGGTACAATGGGCGAATTGCCGCGACACCAATATCAATAAGATCGAAAATGGCACGATCGTATTTTTCGGGAGTTACCTTTCCCGGTGGCAACTTGTGTTCAAACACTGCGCTCCAAAGGTTGGAGTTTTTCTGAGTAAATTCCAAATAGGACTTCGCTAACTCCGTCAATGCCTTCTCGGGCGAGCCATCCAAGATCACGCCCGACAAATACGTGTGAAGGCTCCGCAATGTGTTGACGTGCAATTCCAGAATTAGATCATCGCGATTTTCAAAAATCAGATAAAGCGTCCCTGATGTGTACCCAATTTCCCTAGCGATACGCCTAATTGTCAGCTTTTCGAGACCTTCGCTCGCAACTAGTTTCGTTGCCGATTTTAAAATCATTTCCCTAAGCTCTGCACGGGTATGGTCTGATCTCCTTGCCACTTAAACCTCTGAAACTGTATAATTAATATCCTCTATATATTATATATTGATCATTGATTATTTTCAACATATGATAAATAATCAGTGATCAATAAATGTTAAGTGAGTTCAAAGATGTTTGGGGCACTTCGCGTTTTCAAAGTTTTCTTGCTTAGACAAATTGACGGAACGTCGCTCTGCGCAGGGGCGCTCTTCCTAACATTGAGCGCGTGCACCTTGTTCGTTGAAACATCACCAATGGTTTCACGCTCAATGCCCCAAATATCTCCCTACACCCCCGTCAAAAAATCTTTAAACGTTGAGGTGAAAACAAAAACATCCGATGCATTAGTCAAACCGCTCCGAGACGGATTGGAAGCGTTGGGTAACCGTTTGAACGCCATTGATCAGGCTCAAAAGACACTTGATGTTAGCCTGTTCATTCTGCGAGAAGACGATGCCGGTCATCTATTTGTAAGCAAAGTCCTGAATGCGGCTGATCGAGGAGTAAATGTCCGATTGCTCTTCGATGACTTGTTCAATCGACGAACCGCAAATCAGTTCTTTGCGCTAGACAATCACCCCAACATTGAAGTCCGCGTTTTCAATCCATACTCGCGCCTTAGCCCGACGCTATTTTCCTTTATAGTTGACTACGAAAAAAGCCGACGGCGAATGCATAGCCGATTTCAAATCTCTGATAACCTCTACGCAATTATTGGAGGTAGAAATATCGCTGATGAGTACTTCGCAGATAACGGCACTTCCAAGTTCCTTGATTTCGAAATTGGGGTTCGCGGCGAGAAAGTGAAGGCCATTTCTGAAGCATTCGAGCTCTACTGGACCGATAAATGGAGCGAAGACATCTCTAGCCTTCAGTTGCTGCCTCCAATGGTCGGCCTCGATGATCTTCGCGTTACCGCACGCCGAAGGGCAGAAGAAGCGTGGCAAGGAACATATCGGGACCTGCAAAAACCATCTGAAAGACGACCGCTGAAGAACGATGGAATTAGCGCCAAGGTTTCTTTTGTATCGGACGTTCCGGGAAAAATACGTAGGCATAAATTTGAGCGTCGATACCTCGTTTCGCAATCGCACTACGACGAGATCGCTCGAGCGACAGAAAAAGTATTGATTGTCACACCCTACTTCATTCCAACGGACAAGGGCGCCAGTCTTCTGGAGCGGTTGAGCGACAAGGGCATTCGGGTCGAAGTCGTGACCAATTCCTTAGCTTCGACCAACCATGTGTCCGTGCATGGTGGATACTCCCAGTATCGTGCGAGGTTGTTAAAGGCCGGGGTAAAAGTCTTCGAGTTAAAACCATTCAATAGCACAAACTTTGGCAAGGCTGGCCCGATACTTACTCTTCACGGAAAGTACACAGTCATTGACGGTAAAACCACTGTTGTAACGACCATGAACTTTGATCCAATTTCCATTACCGGAAACTTGGAATCCAGCGTTACGGTTCATAGCGCTAGCTTCGCGCGTTTAGTTTTAAGCGACACAAAAAACCTAATTTTAAATGGTTGCTACCGGCTAGCCCTGAACTCCAATGGCAACTTGGTTTGGTATGAAGAAACAGGTTTAGGAACAGTTGCGTTTGACGATGAGCCAGGAGCATCAATCGGTCGAAATTTCATCTCGGATTTCGTCGCCGCATTAAAAATCGAAGGCCTGCTCTGAATTCAACTTGATTATCTGCATCGATCGTCAATCAGCGGCGGACCAACAAGTAAACATAAAACACTATTCCATTATAGGAATGGATGACGTGAAACCTTCCAGTGTGGATTTTTACTTTAATATTAAATGTTTGCGGTTCGAGAGATGCTTCCTATCCGATCTTTTACTTTAGCAATTACCAGCAAAGGGAGATGAGAAATGCTGAGCAAGACTATTCAAATAACTCTTATCTGTATTGTTGTAACCGCATGCGAGACAAAGGCGCAAAAAGCTGAAACCGCATTCATGCGCGAACAGCTGATTGCATCAGGCCAAAGCACGAAACCGGCCGATGAGCTCCGAGAAAAGCACATAGGTAAAAATCTAGCTATAACTTCAGCAGCAGTACTGACCTCTCCAATCTGGGTCCCACTCGCAATTGTGTCGTGGCCGGCATTGGGGCTTTGAGCTGTTCACGCCGTTATGGTTCAGTTAACGCTGAGTCAGCTTTAGACCGTATGCTGAACAAGCGATACATGTTCAAATTGGCAGCAAAGTCCGCGACTCGGACATAGCTTCAATTTTCGCCACCGTCTGCTCTTGATGTAAGCAGCCGTTCGCGGCCGGAACTTCGAAAATTCTGCTGTAAACGTCGGCTACCCGCATCGAACCAGTCATCTGAAAGAAACGGTCGTATGACCGAGTCGAGCCCTTCTTGACCAACGCGGCGTCGGCCACGAATGGCAGAGACATTCAGAAAGGCCTCTGCAAAGCATGGAGCGTTTCGCGACAGCGGTCTTTCAAGCGGAGTGCGGCTAGCGGCAGGTCTCGGCCTATACTTGACCGGTGCGACCCGGCTAACTTCGACCTACCCGACCGCTCTGCAATAAGATGAATTGCTGTCCGAACATAAAGTGAACGAGTAGAGCTCTTGGCGTGACATAGATACTTGACAAGTAAGATGTCAGCGCAAAGGGGTAAATAGACATCGGAGCAAGCAACTTCGGACCAGATCGGTCATTCAGGAACACCTGCCTTGCGAAGGCCTCTAACCAAAAAATCCATTGCTGTCGGCACGAATGGCAACTGGTTTTCCACCGAGCTGCTGATGGAAAAATTTGGTGCAATCTCGAGCAGATCAGCTACTGCTTGTGTTGCGTCGGATAGTCTCCCGAGCTCCGCGTATGTTGGAGCCAGATATATGCGGCAGGATCGACGTTTTGGTGCCCGGACAGCACAGGCTTCAAGCTCGGGCAAGGCTTCAGCAAAGTTCCTGTCAAAGTAATATGCCCTGCCAAGGTACATGTTGTATCGGGATGGGTAGAGTGGATTCAGGCGCATGGCCTTTTTCATCAATTGGACAGCATCTTTCGGGCGATTGGCAAATGTCAGCGCATCCGCAAGACTTGCATAAAGCTGTGAATGGTTCGGGTTGAGTTCAATTGACCTCTGGATAGCGGCAATTGCATCGCTGTGCCGACCTCTGCGCAACAAGACGCGTCCAAGCAACTCGTGGCCTGTCGACAACAATGGATCCAATTCTATCGCCTTGGTGGCCGCAGCTTCGGCACGGTCGAGTGCCGCCGGCCCTTCGTTCTGCGTAATGTAGGCGTCATTGTAGGTGTTTCCGAGGATCGAATAAGCGGGCGCGTAGTTGGCATCGATGGCGATGGCCTTTTCGGCCAGTTCACGAGCTTTCAGCCACATCTCTCTGCCTCCGGCATCATACGCGGCGCGTGCGCGCAACACATAATCATACGCCGACAGGTCTGCGGGGCGTTTCTGCACCGCTTTCGCAAGATCCGAAATCTTTATGTTCACCAACAGGGTGCCGGCTATTTCCCGGCTCAGCTCGTCCTGAACATCGAACAGGTTGGCGGCTGCCCTGTCGTAACGTTTGGCCCAGGCGTGAGCGCCGGCTGAAGCGTCGATCAACTGTGCAGAGATCCGGATTTTCTCATTGATACGCCGCACGGATCCTTCGAGAACATAGCGAACGCCGAGTTCTTCTGCGACCTGCCCAATGGGGACCACGCGCTCCTTGTAACTGAACGAAGAATTTCCGTCGATGACAAAGAGGTCCTTGGACTGTGCGAGATTGGTAATCAGATCTTCGACGAAACCGTCCGCAAAATACTCCTGCTCAGGGTCGTTGGAAAGATTCTTGAACGGCAATATCGCGATTGATGGTTTGTCCGGAAGCGTGTACGCCATTCGGCTCGGATCGACAGGTTCGACGCCAGACCTCTGCGACCACCACAATCCCGCGCCGACCAGCAGCAAACAGATGAACCCGGCAGCAATGACACTTTGCTTTCTAAGGTTGGTCTTGCCAAACAGCTTTCTCTCGAGAACTTGGCCTGCACGTTCAGGATCGGTCAGAACTCGATATGTCCGTATTGAACGGTGGATGTTCTTGACCTGAACGTCGCCCAGCGATTCATATCCGACATCCAGGTTGGATTTAAGCTGGTCATAGGCGCTGCCCGAGATGCAGATGCCTCCCGGTTCAGCCATTTGTTCCAGACGCGCGGCGATGTTCACTCCGTCGCCGAAGATGTCGTCACCTTCTATGATGATGTCGCCAAGATTAATTCCTATCCGGTACTGGATGCGTCGGTCGTGGGAAATACCGGCTTCTCTGTCGGACATTTCCCTTTGGATATTGACTGCGCATTGCACGGCTTGCACAACACTTGGGAACTCGACAAGAACCCCGTCGCCCATCTCCTTGACGATGCGTCCGTGAAACTCGTCGAAGCCAGGATCAATGAGTTCGGCACGATGAATCTTCTGGCGTCGAAGTGTCCCGACTTCATCAGCCTCCATCAGCCGACTGTATCCAACCATGTCGGCGGCAAAAATAGCGCTCAAACGTCGCTCCATGCCGGTCCCTCCTGCGAAGATGATAACAGGTAGGAATTTTGAACTCCACACTCGCAAAAGTCGCCTATCAACATAAAGCTTTCGACAAGGAAACGTTGCGAGTTTGACGTAAGGCGCGGGTCGCAGACTTTGTCTTATTACGCTATTTGCCTGTTCGCAGACCGTGCGACGGAGGTCGCCTTATGCGGAAAAAAAGCCAGCAACCCCAATTCCGTAATGGGCTGCCAACCGCCATAGCCTGGGAACTAGCAAACGGCAGCAAAGTCCGCTACCCGGACATAAACGCATATTTGTTTACCGTCCGCTTCTGCGCAAAGCTGCCAGTCATGGCCTAGGTTTTGAAAATTTCGCAGTGAACGTCGGCTCTGGGGCTCTGAACTGTCATCCGACAAAATAGCTTGGATGACCAGGTTGAGCCCGAAGCAGACTCCAGTTCACGACACCAGACCAACTCACGTTCAATAATTTGTCCGCGAGCCGAGATGGTCTGCAAGCTGATCAAAAACCAACCTGATCCTTCGCGCTGTTTGTAACTCAGAGTGTGTGGCCAACCAGATAGGAAATTTGAATGGCTCGCGTTCGGGCAGAACACGCTCCACACCGGGTGTAAGGGCCGCCACATCGTCTGACATAACACTAATGCCGAAGCCTTGGCGCACAAGCTCCCATGACACTATCCCGCTCTGCGATCCAACGCGGAAATTCTTGCGGGTTACTTCGATGCCAGCCGGATTGAGAAATCCAATCATCGTGTCAATGTCGCCAAAACCGACGAAATCCAACTTGGCAAGTTCGTCTTCATTTCTTGGTCGTCCAACGCGTTCGAGGTACGAAGGGGCAGCGTAAAAGTGTGCCGTCGCTTCTGCCACCAGCTTTGCAATCAGGTCGGGCTGTGTTGGGCGTACATGCCGAATGGCGATATCTGCCTCGCGCCGCTGTATGTCCCGTATGTCATTTGCTGCGACCACGTCGATCTCAAGCCGCGGTGCCGCGAGCCTGATTTGCTTAAGAATGGGCGGGAGCTGATAAGCTGACATCACGTCGGAGGCAGTGATCCTGACTTGCCCTTCAATGGCTTGCGACTGGCTTGTCGCGGTCAGAGAAATCCTGTTCGCAACATTTGCCATTTCACTGACATGTACCAACAGCTCAGCACCAGCGGTTGTCAGATTAAGCGACTTGCCAACCCTTTCAAACAAGCTGACGCCGAGCGCCTGTTCCAGCGCGGCGACTTGCCGACCGACGGTTGGCTGGGTCTGCCCAAGCACGCGCGCCGCCGCGGAAAACGAGCCTTCTTCTGCCGTTGCAAGAAAGGACCGAGCCTGGTTCCAATCGAAATTGATAGCGTTCCAATTCATGCATTAATGCATAACAGTTCTGCAATATCTGGCAATTCCATAAAATCGTGTTTTAATTTACTGACTGCTGTGAAAAGTTCGAAAGAGAGATTAAAGATGGCTGCATTGTCCAAAGATGCCGAGTTCTGGAGCAAGATTTCGCGCAAATATGCGGCTGATCCTATCCGAAATATGGAAGGGTATCTGAACACGCTCGAACGTACAAAGTCCTACCTGAAAGCCGAAGACAGCGTGCTGGAAATCGGGTGCGGGACAGGGTCAACCGCGTTGCTACTGGCACCACATGTGGCTCAAGTCACTGCCTCCGATCTCGCACCGGGGATGATCGAAATCGCCAACGAGAAACTCGCTGAAGAAGAGTTGGAGAATGTAACGTTCAAAGTGGCCGAGGTTCTGCAGCACGATCCTAACGACGGTTCTTACGACGCTGTCCTCGCACATAATCTACTGCACCTTGTGCCCGATATGGGCCATGCACTCGAACACATTGCGACCCTTACAAAACCCGGTGGGGTATTCATTTCCAAGACCGTTTGCGCTCCAGAGAGTGGAGGGTTCAAATATGGCATAATCAGCCGAATAGCGATCCCGATTATGCAGGTCCTCGGGAAAGCTCCGTTCGTAAATTTTGTATCCGTAGCTGAACTCCAGCACGCCATTGAACTTGCGGGCTTCGATATCGTCGAGACAGCGGATCAAGCCGGGTTATTGCCGAGCCGGTACATTGTCGCGAGAAAGCTGTGAAACAGTATTCGCGCCATAATTACTTTGCATGCAAGGGACAGCTCGGGCCATCAAATGAGGATAATGATGAAAGATGGGATTTCATTTGCACGCCTTTCGGAAATCGATCCGAATGACATTGCGGTTCATATGTCCGACCCCCGGGTAGCAGAGCACATGCCGCTTTTGACGTTCAAATGGAATGTTGACGTCGCAAGAGAGTTTATCGCCAAGAAGGAAGGCTACTGGGCACGTGACGGTCTTGGACATTGGGCGTTTTTGTCAGGCGGTCGGTATGTTGGTTGGGGGGGCTTTCAAAAAGAAGATGATGAGTGGGATTTTGGGTTGGTCTTGCGGCCCGACGCCTTTGGCCTTGGGAAACGGATTTGCAAAATGGCAATCGACTTTGCGATTGCTGACAAACGTATCCCCTTTGTCACGTTTCTGCTGCCACCAAGTAGAAAAAATCTTGGTGCGTTCCGGAAACTCGGTGCCAAACACATCGGAGAGATCGAATACGAAGATGCTCAGTTTCTCAAGTTTCGCCTGGATACGGAGTGAACTCCGTTCTTCCTGATTTTTCCCGGTGGTGCGCCATACACCCGTTTGAAGGCTTTGTTGAACGCAGGCTCTGACAAGTATCCGATGTCAGCGGCAATCTGCGAGATAGGTTGATCGGTGGACACCAACCTTTCGCTGGCCAGGTGCATACGCCACGTTGCAAGATACTGGATTGCCGGAACGCCTACCAACTCAGTAAACCGTGCCGCGAAAGCGGATCTGGACATACCAGCAACCTCCGCGAGAGCCTCGACTGTCCAAGCCGAAGCAGGCGTACGGTGAATTGCGACTATCGTGCGCCCGATCTGCGGGTCTCGCGCAGCTTTTAACCAGCCTCGATCTGCATCGGGTGCGCTGTTCAGCCAACGACGAATGGCCTCAATGACAACCACATCGGCCAGTCGCGTGATCACGGTTTCGCCGCCCGGTCTCAATTCCCGCGCCTCTTTTGCGATGAATTGCAAAGTTGCCTGTAACCAGCTTCCGGCGTCCTCCTCCCACGGGTCGATTTTGAGTAAATCCGGAAGCAAGCGCATCAACATATCACTGGCGGCGTGATCTATTCGGACCAAGCCGTACATGATGCCCGTCTCCGCGCCGCCGCCGCCGTATTCCAGTGTTTCATAAAGCTCGGTTAACTTGCGAATGGGCAACTCCTCCAGCGTCAAGAGCGGCGTGTCTTCTGAGCTAAAGAAACCGACCGGTGCTCCGTTGGTCATCAAGACCAGATCGCCTTTTTCGACCTCGAACGGGTCATCGTCGCCGACCTTCATCAAGCACCGCCCGTGTGTGATGACCGCAAAGCTCAGTACGCCGGGAAATCCCGGTATCGATACGCCCCATGGTGCAGTCATGCGAGACTGGCAATAGAATGTACCTGTCAATTTCAGCAAATGGAGGATTTCCCCCAGCGGATCGCCGATCGGCTGTGCCAGTGCATCTGGGTCAGGGACATGCGGTTCAACCTTGTTCATGTGGGGACCTTGGCTGAAATTTAGCTTTTCGTCTATATAATTTGGACGATCGAATAAGAATATTGGATTTTGAAGAATAGAACATCTCTATTGATTGCCTAATTTCGGGCTATCAAGTGAACTCATGGAGATGACCTATGATACAGCAAACCATTCTTGTACTTGGCGCAACAGGCAAAACCGGATCGCGGATCGCGACACGTCTAGAAGAAAAAGGGCAGACAGTCTGGCGCGCATCGCGGAGCAGTGAAACGCCATTTGACTGGGAACAACCGCAGACCTGGCCGGCAATCCTGGAAGGCGTCTCGTCTGCCTATATTTCTTACTTTCCTGACATCGCTTTTCCAGGCGCGGTTGAGCAAGTCGAAGCCTTCACAGCATTGGCTCGTGAAAAGGGATTACGGCGTTTTGTGCTGCTAACCGGGCGTGGCGAGTTTCATGCGGAACGAGCGGAAGCAGTGGTACGCAATTCCGGAGTTCCGTTCACTATCGTTCGTGCAGCATGGTTTGCACAAAACTTCTCTGAAGGGGCATTGCTTGGTCCGGTCATGGCAGGTGTCTTGCCGATGCCCGCCGGCGATGTACGCGAACCAATCATCGACGTAGACGACATTGCCGATGTTGCCGTAGCTGCTTTGACAGAAGAAGGACACGCCGGCGAGCTGTACGAGGTCACGGGACCACGTCTCATGACGTTTGCCGACATGGCTGCTGAGCTTTCGCGCGCCATGGGCAGGACTGTGCAATACCTGCCAATTTCATTCGAAGACTTCCACGCGGAAATCGCGCACGCGAATGGCGAGATGATTGCTGATGTGATCACGGACATCGCGCGTGAAACGCTGGACGGACGCAATGCGAACCTCGCGGACGGTGTCCAGCGTGCGCTTGGACGCGCGCCACGCGACTTCGCCGACTTTGCAAACAAAGCTGCAATGTCTGGCGCGTGGACCAGAGCCGCTTGAACCGGGCCAAAGGACATCGGAGACAATCATGAAACTTGAACTTAGATGCAGACTTATCTTGGGCATGTCCGGATTAACGGCATTTGCAATAGGTCTGGCCATCACATTGGACCCACAGTCTTTCTACGCCAACTACGGCATCGTACTCTCACCGCAGCCAAACCTGATGAGCGAGTTGCGTGCACCTGCTGCCAATCTCGCGGTACTTGGCCTGATCATTTTGTGCGGAGCATTTTACCAAAAGTTGATCCAGGCCTCAGCCTTGCTTGGGGCTACGGTTTTCTCAGCTTTCGCCGTGGGCAGGACAATCAGTTTCGTCCTCGATGGTTGGCCATCCGAAAACATTCTTGCCGCATTTGCGATAGAGGTTTTGCTTGCGGTGTTGTGTTTGTGGGTTGTCGGTGGAAATGCGAAATCTGCAGCGCCTGCCTGAGACGGTTTTGTCCACGTAGAAGTCGTTCACACCTAGTGCAGCGAACGGCTGCCCTGAGCCCATTTTGACCGATGCTGCGCGATGTCCTAATGACAGCAATGCGCAGAAAGCAGACTTTGCAAAGTCCGGTTGACCACATTGTCCACCAAAGGCGACAGTTCTGCTTCGCGACTGGGCTATACATAGCCCTCAAAGCGTATTGTTTGCGGGACTTCAGTTGCACCGTTTTCCTGAGCGAGTAGGGCGCGTGCTGACGAAAAGGTAGCAAGCGCAAAAAGAACAAGAAGGGCCTTTATCATCGTAGCGCCTCGGATCCGGGTTTTGAACTTGGGCCGGGGTTCACAAATGATCGCCCCGGCCAGCGTCAGGGCAAACGAGGTAGTTCTTGCCCTGAAACATCGTACTTTCGCCTAATTTAGAAGATCACCGACGATGCCGACGGCATCGACCACGGTAGACAGGTCATTCGTAACTTCGAGGACTTCGTCATCGACCAGAATGTAGCGGTTTCCTTTGCCCGGCTCCCCAAGCTTCCATTTGGAAAGGTCCCCAATATCCTCGAACTCCAGGTCAGATGGGAGCTTGGCACCGCGCGTGTAGCGCTTGATCTGTCCAGGTGGTACAGCTTTTGGGCCTTTGCCGGGTTTGTCTTCTATCTGAATGCTGACATCACCGTTCTTGCCCCCCTTGTTCGGCTTTTTACCCTTGTTGTCTTTGGCATAGGCATCGCTGCCTCCAAGGATGAAAAACACAACTGCTAAGGCTGCAAGAATTCCGTATGCAATCTTCATAGATTGTTCCTTTGCTTCCCAACTTCATTCGACCGGCGTTGAAAATTCCGGCACGCGCTTGATCTCTCTTAGTTGCCCTTTGGCACACCCCTTAGTGACTGCCTTCACCCCGCATTAGAAAACGATCCGGGTTCTTAGACCGAACAGGGTAATCCGGTCCTGATCGGGATTTAGAAGCGGGTCGGAAATGAATTGTACCGATGGCGTGATCTGCAGTCCGGGTGAGATTGAAAAGCGGTAGAAAGCTTCAAGCGTGAACTGATCGCCATCTATGCCTCTTGCTTCGGCCCAGTTTAGGCCCAGACCGGCCAAATCGGTGTTGCGACCATAGTAACCGAGACCGGCAGAAATCGACCGTTCATAAAGCGCTGCGGTTCCCTTCGAGGCCCCTGCACGGAAGAACGGCATCCATTTATTGTCAACAAACCATGCGGCGGAAAACGCTGCGCCGTAATCTTCTGCTCGACTGCCATCGTCAGCCGCATCCGCATGCCAGAGGGTCAGATGGATATTGTCGAAGTAGATGCGATCAAAGCCGGACGTGTACCCAAGTTCGAGCGACTTGAAGAGATTGCCGTCGCTAAACACATCAAAGTTTGGATCGGACGGGTCGGCGTTTGCGTCTGATACGCTGGCAACGGCGTAGAGGTTCTTGCTCAGCTTTACCCCACCGGCAATACCAAGGCCTTGGTTGGGCGTGTTGATTGTCGGGTTGGTATTGAAAGACAGGTTTTGAAAACCACTGTAGGGGCTTACCAACCCGTAGATATCCACAAAGTCCGTTACATCAATCTGGCCGACTTGCAGCGCCCACGACCCATTCTCAGCCCTTTGGGTCCAGAACAAATTGGTCAGAAGCAAACCGTTGTCATTGAAGGCTGTTCCCGTGATTGAAAGGGCTCCGCCATCCAGCCCGAGAAATTGCGGAGCAACGTCAGTATAACTGTGCCTGTCTTCGATCTTGAATGTCAGAGACCCCCGTTCAGTTGCCTGCCAACTGCCGTAGAACCGCGCAATTCCGCTGGCTGCTTCGCCGGTTCCCAGATCAGCATCCGTGGTTTGGCCCAATGCCAGGTAGTCAATGTTGAACCGAAAACCACCCTCAGCCAGTCGGTCTTTCCACTGAAACCAACCCGGTGCGATGTTGCGTGGAAAATCGGAACGATATTGCGGATCGGTGAGCCCGTCTCCGGGCGCAAGATCGGCTTCGACTGAAGATGGCCCGGATAGTCCCTGAGCCGACGCTGCGCCAGCAAATGCAATGCTCAATGCGGCAACCAGAAGTCTTATCATTTTGACGCCTGTGCCCCACCGGTCTTGCGATTTCCTGCCGCGCGGATGCGATCAGCAGCACGCTGCTTCCATTCCAACCTGTCTGCCTCGGTTTCCAGAGTTTCGACACGTTCCGCCTCTAGCTGGAAAGTCGCATTCATAGGCATGAGGCCATCCACAACCATCATATTATGAACGGAAGGATCGATAGTCAGCGTGCCTGTCAGCCGAACGGGTTCGTGGAAATAGCTAGGCGCCCAGTCCCCGTTCAACCGCACACGGATCATCTGGTTAGGCGGAGGTGGAGGCATGTGGCTGCACATCCCTCTTTCTGGCACCAAATACGCCACAGGCCGGCCGTCCGGATCGCTTGGAGCAGGAATGGCAAAGCCCGCGAGTGTGATTGTTCTGCCGTCGAATTGCGGGTTTCCGCTCGTTCCAGCCTTTCTTCGACGTTCAGTCACAACCTCGCGCTGATCGAGTAACCAGTCGACGTCAATTCCGTCTGACACCAAGGCGTCTTCGGTCTCTGCTAAAAGCAATTGCCATTTCTGCCGTTCTTCGGCGCTGCCAACCTCCTGCTGCAACCTGCCGCGTATACGCACAACGAAAAGAACATCGTCGAACTGTTCGGGGCTGAGTTCACGATAGGGGTCATCAAAGACCTGCGCAGACGGATCTGGCAGATCTGCCCAGTCCAACGCGGTTCCAGGCGTCGCCGCAGCATCATAACCGCACAAAACCAACCCTGCGAATACTGCGGAGCAAAACCAATTTCGCATGAATGCTCTCCGGCTGCTTTATCTGGTCAATCCAGTGTGTTTTTGTAGATCACACCGTCCTTCATGATCAGGCGGATTGTTTCTGGGCTTTCAGGCCTCGGGTCGGCCCCAAACCATTGATCACCCGTACCAACCACCGAGAAATCTTCGAGCGGATTGCCGTCGATCAGCAGGATATCCGCATAGGCGCCTTCCTCGATCACACCGAGCTTGCCAGATGTGTACGGGTTCGAGAAATCGCCTGACAATGCTACGACCTCACCGCCGATTGACGTAAGTGTCACCATCGACTGGTACGGTCCGAAGAACTCGTTATTGAGATGTTTTTCATAAGCAATCTGGATGTTGCATGCTTCCACTGATCCCACGCAATCGGTCTGAAAGCCGCGTTTTACCGGGCATTCCTTCATATTCGGAATGTAGTTCGCGAAAGTCGCGGACGCCGATATCGCTTTCGCGAGGCTCTTGGGCTCGTTCTTGACCGATGGGATATCCAACAAACCCGGATCAAAAGCCGTGAGGTTAGTCGTTATGTAAGCCCCTTTCTCGTTCATAATCTCGGCAATCTCGCAATCGAAGGAGAAGCCGTGTTCAATGGACATTACACCGGCCTCAAGGGCGTTCATGATTGCTTCCTTGCGGTAAGAATGCGCCATGACATAGGTGCCGTATTCGTTGGCAACCTGAACGGCAGCTTCGATTTCTTCCTTGGAGCCGGCGAGCAACTGCCATGGGTCAAACGCCGAGATCACCCCACCCGACTGCATGAATTTCAGCTGTGTCGCCCCCATGCGCATGTTATTACGACCATACAGGTAGACATCATCGACACCGCTGACTTGTTGCGCCATGTTCAGATTACCGAAGTTGGTCTGTCCGCCCGGCGGCGAGGTGAAGGATGCGAAGTCAGCGTGGCCGCCGCGTGTCCCGAGGAACGCGCCTGACGCATAGTGACGTGGACCGACGATCTGTCCGGCGTCGATGGCCCTCCGCAGACCGCCGTTGGCGCCGCCAGCATCTCTTACAGTCGTAAATCCTTGCATCAGGTACATCTCGGCCATCCTGGTTCCATGGATGCCAAAATCCTCCCAGGTCGAGTTCGTTTCCATGGAAGCGATAGACGGTCCCATGAGCATGAGGTGTGCGTGAAGCTCGATGAAGCCCGGTGTGAGTGTCCTACCGCCGCCATCGATCACCTCCGCATTGGGGGCATCGATCGCATCAGTTGAGACGACCTTGATAAGGTTGCCCTCAACCAGAACACTGGCATTCTCAATGCGTTGCTCATTCACACCGTCGAAGATATGCACGTTGGTAAACAGCGTTTGTGGTTCTTCTTGATCCTGAGCCTGCGCGGTCGTCGAAAAAGAAAAAACTGCCGCGACAATTGCCGTCGAGCAAAGAGACATTCGTAAGCCGGACATAAGTACCCCCTTCATATTCATGTTTTGCCAACTATAGTCTGGAATTCACCGACGCGGTTGCCCCTTTTTAATTAGGATGTACGAATATGATGATTAAAATGGCCACTTCTTAAAACTAATCCAAACAAGGGTTATGAGCTTGCCTTTCAACTCCGCCTCCCGAGAGCATAGCGAGGGCTTTGTTCGCCTCTCTTTAGCTGCTCCGTTTCTGCAATATCTCACCGAACGTAAGATCAATCCGCAACCAGCATTGGATCAGGTCGGCTTGAAAGCCGAACTGTTGACTAACCCATCCGTGTTCGTTCACTCCGAGCTGGTTTACGGCTTGGTAAATGCTTTCTCAGAAGTGTCAGGGGATCGATACCTTGGACTAAATGTAGGGGAGTCGTTTGACCTGCAAGGATGGCCTCCGTTCGCTCAAGCCTTGCAATCGACAACGAGTCTGTTCGAGTTTTTTACCCGCTTTGTTGGGCTCGTACCTCAGGAGTCCAATTCTGTGCGGCACAGCCTTATCATTGAAGCGGACAAAGCGACTTATCGTATCGATAGACAACAGGAACCAACTGTCCCACCCGTTCAGGTAACAGGTTTTGGTGCTGCAATCTATGTACGCCTGTTGCAGACCGTCGTCGGCGAATCCTGGGACCCTTCGCGCGTGCGGTGGGAAAGCAGATACATCAATGGTTTGCCTCTCAACTACAAAGGGATCGAGGTTGGCCTTGGAACCGATCCCGGAATGCAAATCAGTTTTCCTGTGGAATGGTTGTTTTTGCATCAAGTCTCTGAGGGCTCTGCCAAACCCATAGCCTCGCCTCGCCAAGATCAAGAGGTATCCGTGGTGGCAGCTTTGCGCTCTGTCTTGCGCGGCAAACTGGATGAATCCGATTTGGGGCCGGAGATGGTGGCCGGGTTTCTGGGAATACAGCCGGAACGGTTCCTGAAAGCGCTTCAAAAACAAGGCACAACGTTACCGCGCGAAATCAAACGGCTGCGTATCGATGTCGCCAAGGAGCACCTCAAAGAAGACCAGATGACAATTGCGGAGATTGGTCTGATGCTAGGCTATTCTGACAAGTCCCATTTCACTCGCTTTTTCCGAAGTCAAACCGGAATGACACCGACCAAGTTCCGAAGCAAGTAAATGTGGTCGAGCCAAATGAACGCTTCGAAGATTAGGTCCTCGTGGGATCAGTTCGGAGAAGTTGTAGTGCGACGTTGAACAGGTTAGTCGACGACATGAATGGTTGGTTGCCACCGCCGATACAACCTCTGCAACTGGCCGTTTCGTTGTGTATTTCGGAGTTAGCAAAGCTTGGTTGCGAAGGTCCGCTTCGGGCTGCCACCGGTCATTAATGTGAAAAGTAACGAAAGGCGACAACAAGCCCAATGCGGGCTTTGCCAACCTTTCAAATCAGCATCATCCCCGACCATTTCAGTTCGAGTTTCAATCCCTAGCGGGCAAGGCAACCTCGCCTTCCCAGTCAGAAATACGGTGCGGTAGCGCCAGGAGTTTTGACGCCACACGTGTTTTGGTCGTTCCACTTCCAGTCATCCCCGAATATTTGCCGGTGGAGGAAACAATCCGCCAGTTGTTGACGCCGAAGGCAACAACCTCCCATCTCATGGTGAACGTGTCCTCTTCTTCACCATAAACACAGACGCCACCGCCGCTGACACCGCTGGGTCCGCCGAAACCCGAGCCCACGCACCGGACAAAACCAGGATCGATTGGTCCCTCGTCAACGGTATAAGTCCCATAGTTGTCCTCTTTCCAGAACACGTCCTCGCCCGCGGAAATTTGCTCTTGGTTGACGACATAGAAGTTCGTTGCCGACACTTTCTCTGCAGCAGTCAGACAATGAGGCGCAAAGAGAACTGCGGGGATAAGCATTGAACGCAACATGTTGTTTCCTTCGACAGTGGGGCAAAACCAGCATGATAGAGACTACGAAATTTATTGCTAGGAAAGGAACGCATAGCCGGACCTGAAAAGTCAGCTTCGTCCCGCATCTCAGAGATTGCAAAGCTTAGTGATGAAGGTCCGCTTTGGGCTGCGAGCGGTCAATCATGCTCATCGCAGAAAATGGCAGCGCTGAGCCGAAAGCCGAAAGATTCCTACTTTTGTCGAGCTAGTACCTCGGCGGCCCGACGAACTGCGAGTACCGCTGTGGCGTAATCTCCCAAAGAAATCCCTCTGAAAGCGAATGCAGCCGGTTTCTCGCTAAAAGTGGTATCGACTGCTCCCGAGACAATTTCCGTCAAATCTCCAGTTACTTGATGATATGGCAGCATTGGTTTGTCGCTTTCAGATTCCTGTTTTCGGTCGTCAACAATAACAGTTTTGAAGGCGGTCATACCCTCTGGAAGCCACGGAATACAGGCATCTGTAATGGCGGCGAAGGCAGTCGGCTTTAGCCATCGGGCATCCAGAAAAGGTTCGGTGGAATAGTCCAAAGTTATTGATGTCACTACCAGATCGGCATCACGCAAGGCGTCCTTGGCATTGGCGGCTGTTTGGGCCTCGAGGCCCATGTCCCGAGCCCGGCGACAAAGCTTGTCGACATTCGCTTTGCCACGTCCGAACACACGAATGCTCTTCAAGGGGAAAACCTCGGAAAACGCAACCAAATGGGAGTGAGCTTGCACGCCGGCCCCAACAAAAGCCATTGTCTCAGCAGTAGGATCAGCAAGTCGACGCGCCGCAACAACTGACATCGCCGCTGTTCTGACAGCCGTTACCCAATTTGCCCCTAAAACGGCTCGGAGAACTCCGGTTTGCCCGTCCATAACCATGATTGCACCGTTAATCGAAGGGAGCCCCTTGTCCGGATTATTTGGACACACCGTTACCTGTTTGGTCACGATGAACCCATCATTTCCCACCGCCAAGGTCGACATTGCGTACCGCCCGTCTCCGGGTAATATGGCTGTCTTAGGGGACGTATGAAGCTGCTTTCCCGCCTTGGCTATCAGCGCAGATTCAATCGCGTCGGCAACTTCCGAAGGTTTGATACCTAAACCTTCCAAGTCCTCGTCAGAAAGATAAGTTATTTTGCTTTCAGAAGTCATCTTAGCGCCGCTCCGCTTTACATTCAGGCTTCCCGATTAGGCTATCAAATGGCGTGTTAGCAAAATCTTTAGGTGTCCAGATTGGGACTTCACTCGAGTACATTATTCGTTGCATTGGGATTTCTGTTTTGACGCTTTCGGTCTCAAGTTGTCTCAAGCCAGTTGAGTTTGAAAATTGTATGCTCTCCTTCGAGACCTTTAAGCGGGACAGTCATTTGCTCAGCAAACTGAAAATCCTGTGATCCGCCCACCATGATCCGTGTGGCATCCGAGACGCGGATATCACTTGGCGCAGCGAGAGCGGCTATTCGTGCGGCCTTGTTGACAACGGTCCCGAAGTGATCAGCATCAGAAGTAATCACTTCGCCGGTATGCAAGCCGATGCGAACCCGCAACTTTGGCTCGTTTGTTTCCGCCGCGTTCGCCTGCTGGATATTCTGGGCTGCCAGCAATGCTGCCCTTGCGGAAGCAAAAGACGACATCACCCCGTCTCCCAGTGATTTCACCGTACGTCCACCACTCCCGACGATCTGCGTTTCGACAAGTCGCAGATGTCTTCCGAGGGCGTCGCTCCAAAGAGTATCTCCTATAGCCTCAGCGATTTTTGTGCTGTCTGCGATATCGGTGAACATGATGGTCGCTATACCACTTTGCCCGAGTTCGTGGGGTGCAGAGAGGGCGGCATCGAGCAGTTCCTCAAAGCCTCTGGCCTCGTACCCAAACCCCTCTACGTTATTGACCGGTATGGAATTGTGAACATGCACAATCTTCCAGGATCCTTTGTCGAGTTTCAGAATAACTGTGGAGCGCAGATGCGCGGACTGTCCTGTCTCAATACCCTCAATAGTTGCTTCCCATTCGACCCAACCGAGCGAACCGCATTCAAATCCTCTCAGTTCCTCTACGTGCCACTTGAACCGTGGAACCTCCCCGATGTATTGCTCCATACCGCGACGTAGCGCATCGCCTTTCCAAGCCTCGCCCTGTGCTGAGCCAAAGTATGACAGGGCAGCGTCATCAGAAAAAAGATGTGCCACCGTCTCACCATCGCCTCGACCGTAGGCGTTGATCCATCGTGCCACTATAGCGGCCAGTTCTGGTGAGGGGCTTATAGTATCTCTCATGTCAGAACGTCGCGTCGACGGCCAGATAACTGCTTCGAAAAATATGACCTTCGCACGTCCAGTTCCTTTTGAAGCGTGTCATGGCATAACCTTTCCCGAGATCTCCATTTCTGAGGTCCTGTCAGTGTAGGCCAAGCCGGGGCGGCCATAAAGACATAGTCAGCTTTGTCCGCATCTGAGACATCGGACGAAACCGCGGCGAACGGCCGTTGTTGGTAAGCGCAAACCCTGGCCGCGGTCGCTGGCCATGAATGACCGCTCATCGAGGTTACGGGTCATCCGGAAAAAATCCCAGATGGCCGAGACGACCCCAGAGCGGCTATCTTAATTTATTCAGCGAGCAACGTCCTAAGCAGTAAGCTCTCCGCCAGACTGAAGCCATCGCGCATCGTCTTCCGGAAGCAACTCTGCAAGACGTTTGTGAAAGGCACGAAGGTCTTCGTCTGAAAGCTTGCCCTCCCACTTGCGACTGCTTGCGCTATCGAAGAAGGCTGACGGGTCTTTGAAGGTTGTGGACCGTTGTGTTTTTTCTTTGGCACTCGCGCGCGCATTAGCTTGCATGTTCTCGAATTGCATACTTTCCGCAATTGCGGCCAACATTTCATCGTCAATTTTGAGGCCGAGTACGGAAGCTAGCTTTCTGGTATGAGAGAGTAAATCGCGCCGCATATCGGCGTAGTGGAAAATGTGTATGTTGGGATGTTGGATGTTTGACTTGAAGGACTTGAAGTGATGAACGATGGCCTCAAGGGTGATCCCATCGGCCATCTCCTCTCGAACGGTCTCACCAACAAAAAGTGCGAATGAAGCTGTCGGCTTATCCGGGAACCTGTCTTGGATCAGGTCTTCCTTCAGGTTTGCCACATGTCGGCGCATCGAAAAATGTGCGTCGATTGGGTGTCTGTACACCGCGATGTAGGTGCAATCTGGATCGAAAGGAATGCCGTCAAAAGGCGTATGGGTCTTGATGCATCTTCTGTGGTTTTGAGCTTCGAACATTCGAACTATAGGGAGTTGATCTCGAAACGCAGGGTCGAGCCAAACCGACAGATCATCCATGACCTTGTCCATACCAGGCTTTTCAAACAAGAGCGACAGCACAAGGGCCTGTGTCCATGTTGTTCCGCACTTAGGCGGTGTTGCAACAATCACATCTCCTTGGCGCAGCGCGAACATGTCCCAAATCCGATTGTCGGTAAGACGTGTTCTGTACTCGAATGCCTTTCTTGAAGACGCCCGTATTGTCATTCTGATTTCCGCCAATGGACCCTTACTGAAACGATAGCAAGCATACGGCACCGAACCTAGAATTTTGATGGCACCCGAGTATGAAGGCTTTTCAAAGTGCCAAGCCAAAACATTGCATTCGCGGCTAGAAGCTCGTTTTGCCCTCAAGGCAGTCATACGCGGCACCTTGCTCCAGTGTCTGTGCTGCGGTGCAAAGTCGAAATTACAAAGTTCGGTTTTCGAGGTCCGCTTCTGCCTAATTTACCCAAAAGCAAAAAGCTTGCGTGTCGTTATTCGGTCACTGATGTTCATTGAATAATGATCGCGATTTATGCGCGAAACCCCTAATATCCCTTTGACACTCCTTCACAATGGATACGCGGGAGGATTTTGTTTGGAGCGGTACTTGGCTGCCATACTCGTGGCTGATGTTGTTGGCTATAGCGCGCTTGTCAGTGCTAACGAGGAAGCCGCATTGCACACATATAGGGGCCACTTTAGGGCGCTGGAGCCGCATGTCGGCCTGAATGGCGGACGCCTATTCAAAAGAACTGGTGACGGTTTTCTTGCAGAGTTTTCCTCGGTTGTAGATGCGCTGGCATGTGCGGAAACGATGCAACGTCAGATGGCTGAGCGGAACGGGGCGCGCGGGCAAAGTCCGGAAATGCAATTCCGGATGGGAATTCATGCGGGCGATGTTTTTGATGACGACGGTGATGTTCTTGGTGACGGCGTCAACATCGCGGCCCGGCTGGAAGGTCTTGCTCCTCCCGGAGGGATCATCGTTTCAGGTCGGGTTTACGAAGACCTTGTGGGTAAGGTGGATGTATCGTTCACCGAATTGGGGCCGCAATATCTGAAGAATATCACACGCCCTGTAACTGCTTACTTGGTACAAACAGCATTTGCTACTGAATCCCCGTTAACTCAATCCCGTCCTGACAGGCCTTCAGTGGCGGTGTTGGCTTTTGACAATCTGTCGCCTGACGCTGAACAGGATTACTTTGCGGAAGGTATTACCGAAGACATCATCACCAGCTTATCCAGAGTGCCCTGGATATTCGTGGTCGCCCGAAACTCTTCTTTTTCTTACAAAGGGCTTTCGGTTGATGTGCGTCGTATCGGCCGAGAGCTTGGTGTCCGCTACATATTGGAAGGGTCCGTTCGCGGCGCTGGTGACCGGTTGCGTGTCACGGGTCAGCTGATTGATGCGGAAACCGGGTCTCATGTTTGGGCGGATCGATACGATGGCAAGCTCGATGATGTTTTCGAGCTTCAGGACCAGATTACCGAGGCTGTCGTTGCTTCGATTGCGCCAGGTATCAGACAAGCTGAAATAGACCGTGCTGCTCACAAGCGCCCGGACACCCTTGGAGCCTATGATCACTTCCTACGTGCGCAGTCCTTGATCTACAGGTTCAATTTCACTGAAGCAGACGACCATTTGTCAAAAGCTCTTTCACTCTCAAGTGAGTACCCATTGGCAAGCGCTCTTCGAGGCTGGATCCGCACTTTGCTATGGAACCCGGATACGCGTCCAAACGAGGCCCGATTTGATTACGCAATTCAGCTGGCACATGAGGCTCTGGCGGCATCACATCTTGACCTAGAGGCGCAAGCATATGCCGGTTACGTACTCGCGTTTCTGTCGGAGGATACAGAGTACGGTTTGTCACTTGTGGATCAAGTCGTCGAGAGAAGCCCAAATTGCGTTTCAGCCTGGGGATCCAGTTGCGTACTGCATGGCCTGATGGGCCAAGCACAGACGGCACAGGCACATGCCAGGGAGGCGCTCCGACTTAACCCGAATGACCCACTAAACTACCGTGTCCAGATGGGTATCAGCCTGTCGCAAATCGCGGAAGGGAACTGGCGCGATCTAAGAGAAACCGCCCAAAAAATGCGTGCATTTCATAATACTGTGACTGTCTTTCGCCTGAACGAACTTGTGGCGGAAATGGCTCTCGGCAATGAGAGCCGAGCTAGAGAACTCGCACGTATTCACATGTCGCGGGAACCCGATTTTAGCGTTTCAATGTTCCGGCATATGCGCGCTCGTATCTCTATCGCAAAACCAGAAATCTATGACGCCTACTATAAAATGCTGGCAGCCGCAGGCATTCCTGATTGACGACACCAGTTGTAGACCAGCGGCAAGTCATAGCAAGCATGCAACATGTGGAAACATATTTTTGCCGCTGGAAGAATGCCCAATTTGGTCTGCGAACAGTCGTTGAAGTGAATAGCGGCGAGCGGCAATCGAACCTTCGCGGCGCTCGGCGTGAACGATTGCTCTGCGGACAAAGCTGCCATTGCCACGTTAGATCAGATTAATAGGTTTGCAGTTTCATGCTCTAATCAGAAAAGATGCCCATACGTGCGAATTGCATGCTGTCTGTTTTGCAGTTCAAGTTTGGCGTAGATTTTACTTGTGTGGTTTCGAACGGTTTTTTCACTCATTTGAAGACTTCTAGCAATTTCTTTACCACTCATTGCTTGGCAGATTAGTCTCAGCACGTCCTGCTCGCGCTTTGTCAAATCGTTAAAGTCCGTCGTTTGACCGGAAGATGTAAATTCAAGCAAGCTCTTGGAAAAAGCGCGCCAGGCAGGTTCATCGCGTTGAATAATGTGATTTTTTCCTTCTAAAGCAGACATTGTCGCTTCGGGAATTTTCTGAGCGAGACGTTGCCCTTCTTCAAACGGAATAACCTGATCGTTCCTTGAATGGATCACCAGTGTTGGAACTGAAACCTCTGGCAATAGACTTTCAACATTAACGTCAGCGCGCGCCATAAGCAGGTCGGCCCCTGTCTCAGGCAAAACGGTCTTTTGGCAAAGCTCTGTAAACCAAGAGCGTTGTTCGGGCGGCGCACCAGGAAGAAATCTTGATGTAAATACATCTTGAAACGCAGGGTTGTCATTCTCCCAACCCAGGCGAAATACATCGATAACAGTCTTGTAGTTTTTGGCGGCAACCGATCCGCGGTGGTTGCTGCCCCTTGCATAGCCTCCAACGAGTACCATCCCGGCGACTCTACCGGGATACCTCAGCGAATACGCGATAGAAGTCGCAGCGCCCTGAGAAATACCCAGAAGATAAATTGGTTCGTCTATTTCAGCGGCGTCGATAACAGCTTCGAGATCATCAACCCAGTAATCAATACCCAGATTCTCAACTCGTTTGTCAGATAATCCGCAGCCTCGCTCATCATATCGAACAAGGGTGAATTGACTTTCTAGCAATTCGATCCAGTGAGACCAAATTGGACTGTCTAGATCATAACTGAGATGCGTGAGCCAGTTAGCCGCCTTTACCATTGGTAGGCCGTTTCCGGATTTGCTCCACGCCAGCGACGTACCATCGCTTGAAGAAGTGTATCTAACGGTTCGCATGTCTTTTTTTAGTCAATTTGGGGCAAATGTCCCATCAATTTCCCGTCGGTATGAGTCTAGCCGGGACATGTGTCCGATAGGTTGAAGGCCAGATGAGTGACACCATTGTGAAACTCAGATTGGAGGTCATCACATGAATAAGCAATTTGACGCATCATTACACGCTTGGCCGTGCTGGTCCCAAATATCGCCTGCTCCCTGCGTAGGGCTACATTGTTCCGGCGCTGACGGAAGCCAGTGGCGCAATCTGTTTGCCCGGATGAGCGAAGAAACCAAAACAATAGCACCCGACCTAATAGGAACCCTGTCTAGGGGTCATAAAATCCCGGACGGGCCGTTCACATTGGAAAACGAAGCTGCTTCGATTATCACTGAGATAGAGAAGCTTGGCAGGCCCGCTCACTTGATTGGACACTCGTATGGAGGAGCGCTGGCTTTGCATATCGCCAGAGCTCGACCCGACCTTGTTCGATCACTTTGTCTCTATGAACCAACTTTGTTCAGCCTACTGAAAGCCGGAGAGTTGACTGACGGTTTATTGTATTCCGAGATTGTTAGCCTCACAAACGCAATACGAACGGGCATAGAAGAGGGATGCGAAGAGTTTAGCGCACAGGTTTTCACTGATTTTTGGGGAGGACTTGGCTCTTGGCAAGCCCTGAGTCGTGAACGCAGGTGCGCTATGATTGATTGGGTTCACAAAGCCCCAAGCGATTTCGATGCGCTTCTGAAAGAACCTGACCCAGAATACATTCTTTCTGAGGGAGTTCCCTCTACGATCATTCGCGGATCGCAGACGCATGTGCACACAAAGCGCATCGCAGAACTTCTGGCATCCCAAGGCAAGCTTGTTGAACTAAAGGTTCTGAAAGGTGCTGGCCATTTGGGTCCTTTTACCTTCAAGGAAAGTTTCGAGATGGAGGTGCTGTCGCATATTAGAACTGTTGACCGCCGCGACATGGCTTCAATGGACATCAAGCCGATCAGTAGATCATGAGCCGGGGACACTGGAAATCTAGAAAAAACGACCGACCGATCTGGACTCCGAGCGGTCGGTCGCTGTGCAGCCTCGCTAACGTCTTATGGGTGCCCGCATTGGGCTCGATGTTGTCATTTTCTCAAACGCTAGGAATGTTCTCTTTGCGGATAAAGCAGAAATCGCTCGATCACTAAAACACTACAGGCGGCTTAGCCAACGGTCCCCAAGTTTCAGGGTCTGGTAGACCGACACTTGACCATGCTTCTTGCAAAACTCTGGAGTCTGAAGATCTTGTCCGCGGCAAATCATCCAAAATATCAAACCAAGGCATTTTGCTTTCTATTCCAGAGTGGACTGAAGGAGCAAAGTTTTCTGGTTGGTCGAGGCTCGAAGTATGCAGGACCAGATAGGCCGTTTCTCGTGGCTTCACGAGCTTATAAGTTAGGCTTGCCCCGCATCTGGCACAAAAGCCACGATTTGCTATCGGCGTAGTTGCGAAGTATCGAGGTTCCTCGGTGAGAAATCGAACAGCAGAAGCGGGAAAGGCCGCCCATGCATTAACTGCTGAACCAGAAAATTTTCTGCAACAACTACAATGGCAATACCCTGTGCTTATGGCGGGTGCGTTTATTTCATACCGGACCAACCCACAGATGCAGCCACCTGTCACTAAGGTTTTGGCCAATTCATCTTCATCAAAATCCAGAAAACCCCCTTCCTCTCCGGGTTCTGAAACGGTCATGTAGACATGTATTGGAGTATCAGTGCTCTTGAGTCTTTTGTGACCACAATCCGCCAGCGGAAGATCTATCTTGCCCGCTATTTGCGCCATTACTTCTCCTGAAACCGCGATTCCACCTGGTTCTGCTATTGCCTCAAGCCGCGCGGCAGTGTTTACGCCGTCTCCGAGAATATCGTCGCCGTGTACAACGACATCACCGAGAGAAACGCCGACGCGTAAGATGAGAGGTTCGTCACTGTTCGACTGACGTGCTTCGCGTGCGCAGGCTCTTTGAATGTTGATTGCACAATTGACCGCCTCAAAGACACTTGAGAACTCAGCCAAAAACCCATCGCCAGTAGACTTAAAAACACGACCCCGGTTTGCTTCCACCTGCATGCCGATGATTTCACGTTCTAGTCGAACCAACTTAGCTAATGTTCCGCTTTCATCACGTGATACCAATCCTGCGAAACCGACTATATCGGTGGCCAGAATGGCCGCTAATTTGCGTTCCATCTCCGTTGCTCCGAGCTAAAAATCTCCAAATGGTGCCTGCTTACTTTAGCATAAAATCGGTCGCAGCGAGCCACGGTAGCTGAGGTGTTATTTCCAGTTTTGAAAGATCCTTCAGTGCTGCGACCAGCCAATCATACTTGCTGCGGAGAACGGCAACACGAGTCCAATTTGTTCGATGCCGCACAGCGCACAAATGTCCGGTGTTGGCTATCTACTCCATGGTCAGGCGACAAGTCCCAGCTCTTTGTCGGTGGCTGTCGCTGCATATTTTTCCCTTGGGGGCATGGGTCTCGATTGCCAAGGCGGTTCGAAGGTGAAACTTGAAACGCTGCGACCGTCAGGTAGGGCGCCGTTTCCAGCCCCGAGCGCGTAGTCGTAGTAGAGTTTGACGATCTCTTCTTCAGTCACCTGCGATGTTTCTGGATGCGCCATGCATGCATCACGCCACGCTCGTACCCGGTCATAGTCTTTGCCAACGGGTAGTTTGAACCCTTCGTAGTAGTCAAGGAACCAAAACCGCTTGAACATCGGGGTAAAAACAGCCTCTGCCAAACCGAAGTCATCGAACAGGAACGGGCCAGTCGGACTATGATGAGCCAAGAAATCATCAAGGTCTCGATAGAGCGCGAGGAGTTTATTCAAGTGCTCATCTCGGCGCGCCTGATCCTGATTCATGACAAAGAGATAGCCTGCCATTGTGAACGGTCCTTCGCGGGCGATCAGCATCGACTCAATGGCGTGCTCGGCAGGATCACTGCGGCGCAATGGAGCACCTGGTAGAGCCTCATCAAGATAGCGCAGGATCACGAGGCTTTCTTTTAATATGCGGCCGTCGCTGGTTTCCAGCACGGGCAAGGCTGTCGTACCTCGGGTCTTGGCCAGCAATTCGGGATCGCGCGGCTTGGTGATGTCTACGACACGAAATTCCACGGCATCCGTCAGTCCGCGCAACGCCAGTAGGATTTCCAGTCGCTGCGAGAAGGGACAGACGGGGATATGATAGACGATGTGTTTCCCAGTCATGGTATCAATCCAAAGGTGGGCCAGTGAAGGCCATGTTGTGCCGCTTGGCGCTCTCTTCGATAGCAGGCATGTCCTCGGGAATACGGCACTGACCGGCTGCCATGTCAGCAAAGAAGCCTTCGAATCCGCCGGGCGTCAGGATCACGAGATGGCGGCAAGGTTCGTCGTCTGTCACCTTGAAGGTATGTTCCTTGCCTCGTGGGATGAATACGCTTTCGCCGGCCCCTGCGGTGAACTCCTCGCCTTCTAGCCAGAACCTGCATGTTCCGGTGAGGATTACGAAGGTTTCGTCTTCGTTTTGATGCACATGGCGTGGAGGGCCGCTACCAGCAGGAGACCAACTGTCCACTATAGACATAGTGCCGCCTGTCTGTTCTGGGCCGAGGATGGTTTTGTATTTTACGCCGAGCCATTCGATGGCTCCGTCGATTTGGGCCTGATCCTTCATCGTTTCTCTCCATTGGCATTGGATTGAAACGAAAGCGCTTCCGTTGACAGAATCCTATCCGAAGGCCAACCTATCAGGCAAACCGCAATATCTAATATAGGATATCGGCTAGGTGAATTTCGCTACACTGGACCTCAACCTTTTGCGCGTGCTGGACGCCCTCTTTAGCGAAGGCTCAACCGTCAAGGCGGCCGACAAGCTCGCCATGTCGCAATCCGCAGTCTCCGGTGCATTGTCACGTCTTCGTCATGCTTTGGACGACCCCCTTTTTGTCCGGCAGGGAAACCGTTTGGTCGCTACCGATTATGCATCCAAGATTGAATCCGGTTTGCGCGAAGAACTTGAACGTCTGGAAGCTTTGCTAGCCCCACCGGCTACCTTTGACCCGCAAACCGCTGAAGGCACTTTCCGGATCGCCGCCAGCGATTTTTTCGCGGAACTCCTGATGCCGCCTTTGGGTGATTTCCTGCAAAAGTCAGCGCCCAATCTACGAGCGCAGCTGGTTGATCTGGTTCCGAATGACTATGTGGCCAGTCTTGAGCGACGCAACGCTGACATTGCGCTGATCCCGGATTTGCTCCTGCCGGACTGGGTCAATCGGGAGCCGCTTTTCCATTCGCCGTTCCACGTGATAGCTCGCAAGGGAAATCCAAAGCTTGAGGGGCTTCAGGAAAGGACACAAATGCACATGGATACGTTCTGTGCGCTCCACCATGTCTTGTTCTCCCCCGAAGGGAACTTGGTCGCGATGGGCGATGCTGCCCTAAACCGCGTCGGAAAACAGCGACAGGTTGCTATGACAGTGCCCGTCTTCAGTGGCGTTTGCCGCGCGGTTAGCGAAAGCGACCTCATCGCGCTTGTACCCGCTCAGCTCGCAAGGAAAGTGGCCAAGACATTCGAACTGAAGGTGTTCGAACCTCCGATGCATATTGAACCAGCGTTGATCATCGGCATCTGGCACAAGCGTTCCGACAACGCCCCGATGGCGGCTTGGATGCGTAGCCAAGTCTTCGAATTGATGAAGGCGTTGGACTTAGACAGTTAGTCAAACTGTCCTAAGCAGCGCCTTTCGGTCAGAAACAAGTTGATGTTTCGAATAACTGAATCGAACAGCCAATGCAGACATTCGAGCAGCCGCAGCGAACACACGTTTTGCCCGCTTATCGAAAATTGCAAAGACTGGTTGAAAAGGTCCGTTTTGGGCCGCTGTTTGACAAACGAACAAACCGCAGAGGATGCATTGAGCGAACAGCGTCGGCGTTGTTTCTGCGTGTCGGTTTGTAGGCCGCAGATCTAAAATCGCTGGACAGAGTCAGAGCTGCTGGTGACTGTAGAAACCACGTTCAGCGGTGGAGATATTTTGTGGAACATATTGCACAAATGAACATGGGGTACTTGCTACGCATCGCAGGGTCGGCTTTTCCTGATGTTTCGAATTAAAATTAGTCGGTAAAACCACAGTGGGAAACGTGACACGATCTATTTTTTTAGCTCGATGCTTACACTTACCTGCAATCCCGGAATAAGTATGACCTCAGGATTCGGGATTTCCGCCCAGACCTGCAACCCGCCATCGGAATTCAACTCTGTTCCAACGAAGGCCACTTTTCCGGTCTGCTCATAGCGTTCTCCTGTCGGCAACGTCACGTGAACAGCGAAACGATCCAGATACTCTTCGATGCGCTCCGGGGCGACATGGTGTAACTCCAGCAAAGAGTCATATGGGTGCGCAAACGAAACCAGCGCTGGGTCAACCTGAACAATTTCCGCAAGCGGCTTTCCAGTCTCGGTTTTGAGATAGGCACCGCGGGTCAGGCGCGGCGAGTCGATGTACCCCGTAATAGGTGCATTAATCGTTGTACTGGCCAACTCTAGCTTTCGAAGATCCAGCCCAATCCGCGCCTCGTCAACGGCGACCTTTGCAAGCGCGAGCCGCGTCGACGCATCCTCTAGCTGCACTTGCGTCGCGGTTCCCCTGTCTTCGAGCTTGCTGACACGCTCGACATTTGCCTCGGCTTGGGCCAACTCAATCTGCCGCCTGTCCAAGAGAGCCTGGGCGGCATTTACCTGATGTTCATACACCACACTGCTCAACGAGAAGAGCAATTGGCCAGCCTCGACGCGGTCTCCCTTTGTGAAATGGATATCGGTCAGAAAGCCATTTACAGAATTGGCGACCTGAGATCGCATGCTGGCTTCAATACGCCCCTCAAATCGCAGGTCGGCCAACTTGTCACCAAGTTTGTCCACGCTTTGAGCGAGAGCCAACGCGGGGAAAATCACAAACAAGGCGAGCAAAATACGGGCGTTCAAAATTCTAAGTCTCCTGACAAAGGTGGGTATCCGGTGACCAGTCTATGACCTAACATAAATCGGAAGCTAGCCAAAAGCTTTGGGGCAAAACTCGTTATTCCGTTGAGGGGGAAGCGCAATGAACACAAAGGTTACTAAAGCATACCAACTTGTGGCTTGCGCTGTATTGGGCGCGTCGGCAATTGGATGCCCGTCCCATGCCCGGCCAATATGTGCGAACCAGACCCTGCCTGAGCTCCCCGATGTTTCAATTGCTTCGGTCGCAGAAGTGTCCGCTCCTGCGCCACATTGCAAAGTTTCCGGTGTGATTGGTGGCAAGATCAATTTCGAACTCCTGCTACCGGAAAATTGGAACGGCAAATTTGTCATGGGCGGTGGAGGCGGATTCGTCGGTTCCGTGATGAATACCTCCCTTATCGATGGCTCACTTCAATTGGGTTACGCCACTGTCGGCACTGACACAGGACATCAGGGGCATCCAGCCGACGCCAGTTGGGCCCTCAACGACCTCGAGGCGCTGGTCAATTTCGGACATCTGGCAGTTCATCGAACAGCAGTCACAGCCAAGGCCCTGACCAAGGCTTTTTATGAAAAACCAATTGCTCGCAGCTACTTTACCGGGTGCTCCCGGGGCGGTGGACAGGCAATAATGTCCGCTATGCGTTACCCAGAAGATTTTGACGCGGTTGCGGCTGGCGCCTATGCGGTTGACTGGACGGGAATTGCCGTGCAGGCAACTCAGATCAACCAGGCGATGTACCCAGACCCAAACAATATCGAAGAGGCTGTCATTGGGCCAGAAGCTCAGGCGTTGGTCGAGAGTTCATATCTGGCGGTCTGCGATGGGCTGGATGGGCTCGAGGATGGCATCCTCAATGACCCCCGGAAGTGCGGGTTTGACGTGGCCAGCCTGCAATGCGAAGGCGACATTTCCGAAGACTGTCTGAGCGCCAGAGAAGTTGCTGCGTTCAAGGCGGTCTATGACGGCCCCAAGAACTCCGATGGCGACAGAATGTATTACGGTTTCCCATTTGGCGGCGAAACAGCCGAGGGAGGTTGGAGCCGCTGGTTGACAGGTGGCATGAAGTATCAGGACGATGATGGGAGCTTCCAGCAGGGCGTCGGATCAGGTGGATTTGAAGAACCTGTATCGCCGAGCGCTTTTTTCAGCTTTGGCAACGGCATTATGCAGAATTTCGTCTATCACGATCCCAATTGGACCTATGTGAACTTCGATTTCGGCACCTATGCACAGGATTCTGCCGCGGCTGCGGAGACTCTGAATGCGACAAACCCGGATTTGTCCGCCTACCGCGCTCGTGGTGGCAAGATGCTGCTGTATTCCGGTTGGTCCGACAACGCGCAATCGGGCCTTGCAATGGTCGGTTATTACGAAGACGTTCTGGCTCATGATCCAAGTGCAGCCGACGAAATTCGCCTGTTCATGATGCCCGGCGTAGAGCACTGCTTTGGCGGTCCCGGGCCCTCCTGGGTCAATTTTCTGGTTGAGATCGACAAGTGGGCGGAAACCGGAGAAGCGCCTGATCACATTACGGCCCTTTGGCTGGATGACAGCGCTCAGCCAGCCGGTGGCCGACCCGTTTGCGCCTATCCAAGTGTTGCCCAATATGACGGTCGTGGCGACCCCCGGGACCCTGCGAGTTTCAACTGTGACGCAGGCAACTGAGTTGATACAGGTAAACACCGAAAGTCGGCTTAGTCCCGTATCTCGGCAGTTGCACAGTCTTGTTTTGAATGTCCGGTTTGGGCTGCTAGCTGAGCGTCACCTGAAGTTTGTTGCCCCTGACTCAGTCTATATAGTTACGCGAAAATGGACATTGGAATAGTCGATACCTACGATCATGGTATGGTCACGTCGTCCTCCATGACGTTGCCCGATTATTACGCTAGGAAAAGGTCGCCTCGATGACTGACATGTCCGTCGTCAGAGTTTTCCGGCAAGCGGATGCGTTTTGGTAACGGAGGCTCTGGTTCGATTTCTGTTTCAGTTTAGGCGGCAGCGGATTGGTGCTGCAACCGGCGTTTTCTGATTGTCTGTTTCTTGATCTCCTCTCTCATCTTCAGGATCTTCGGGCCTCGTCCGTAGTAGACGTCGGTGGGCGTCAGATTGCTCAGGCTCTCGTGGTAGCGGTGGTTGTTGTAGTGATCGACGAAGGCGCTGATCTGGCGCTCCAGGTCGCCGGGCAGGAAGTAGTTTTCCAAGAGAACCCGGTTCTTCATCGTCTGGTGCCAGCGCTCAATCTTACCCTGGGTCTGCGGATGGTGCGGCGCACCACGAACATGATCCATGCCTTTATCCTCAAGATAATCAGCCAGATCGGCGGCAACATAGGATGAGCCATTATCACTGAGAAGTCTTGGCTTGTGCACGACGGTCGCACTGTTGCAGCCCGAAGCGTCCAACGCCAGCTCCAGCGTGTCAGTGACATCCTTGGCCTTCATCGTCGTGCAAAGCTTCCAGGCGATGATGTATCGGCTGTAATCGTCAAGGATTGTGCTGAGATAGAACCAGCCCCAGCCGATGACCTTGAGATAGGTAAAGTCGGTCTGCCAGAGCTCGTTCGGTCTGGTTGTCTTGTCTCGGAACTCATCGGCTGCGCGGATCACCACATGGGCTGGCGCGGTGATCAGATCCTCGGCCTTGAGGATGCGATAAGCCGATGACTCGGAGACAAAATATCGCTTCTCGTCAGTATATTTGACCGCCAGTTCCCTAGGCGTCAGGTCTTCGTGGTCGAGCGCGAACGCGACAAAATCCTCGCGGGTGTCGTGCGGTATGCGGTTCCAAACTGACCGCGGGCGCGGCGAACGGTCAGCCAGCGCATCAAGGCCACCGTCGCTCCAGCGCGCATACCAATCGTAGTAGGTACTGCTGGGGATGCCGAGCATCGCCAGCGTTTGCTTCACCGACAAATGCGAGGCTTCCACAGTGCGGATGATCTCAAGCTTCTCG